>JAHYJQ010000009.1 GCA_019429025.1 Trueperaceae bacterium
GGTTGGCATCATCGGGCAGGCTCGAGTTCGACCCCATGCACTTTCGCGCACGAGGGTGTGCCGCGGCCCGTCGCCGCCGGCGCCGCCGGCGCGCAGAATCGAGGCGCGACCCTTGATCGTTCCACGTCCCCCAGCCGCAGCGCCCTGGCGCCGCGCGCTGCCCTGGTTGATCGTCCTCACGCTCGTGGCGCTGGTGGCGGCGCGGATGGTCTACCTCGGGAGCGTCGGCGAGCGCTTCAACGCCGCCTTCTTCACGCGGGCGCTCATCGACTCGATCAAGCTCGGCAGCCTCTATGCCCTGATCGCGCTCGGCTACACCATGGTCTACGGCATCATCCGCCTGATCAACTTCGCGCATGGCGAGGTCTTCATGATCGGGGCGTTCACGACGTATTTTCTGTTCACCCTCACGCCCTACGCATGGCCCGCTGCCCTGGTCATGGCGCTCATCCTCGCCTACGGCCTCCTCCGGGTCGTGGAGCTGTTCCGCGGCAGCCTGCGCGATCCCGTGGTGCTCGGCGTCGGCGGCATCGGCTTCGTCGGCCTGTCGTTCGCGCTCGCGAGCTGGTCGTGGCCCTTCTGGGCCGCCCTCGTGGGCTCGATGCTGGCGACGGCGGTGCTCGGCCTCTCGATCGACCGCATGGCCTACGTGCCGCTGCGGACCGCGCCACGCAACTCGCTGCTGATCACCGCGATCGCCGTGTCGTTCCTGCTGCAGAACGTGGGCCTGCTGGCGTTCACCAACCGGCAGACGCCCTTCCGACCCGACACGCCGCTGACCGCCCCCCTCGCGCTCGACGTCGGCGGCGTCGCCGTGCAGACGAACTGGCTGCTCGTGGCGATCCCCGTCGTCACACTGGTGTTGGTCGTGGCGCTCACCAGCTTCGTCAACCGCACGCGGCTGGGCAAGGCGATGCGCGCCTCGGCGCAGGATGCCGAGGTCGCCCAGATGATGGGCGTGTCGGTCGACAAGGTCATCGCGACCACCTTCCTGCTCGGCTCGCTGCTGGCCGCCGCCGGCGGCGCGATGTGGGGCCTCAACTTCGGCAGCCTCAACCAGCCCGCCATCATGGGCATCCTGCCAGGCATCAAGGCCTTCGCCGCGGCCGTCATCGGCGGCATCGGCAGTCTGCCCGGCGCCGTCATCGGCGCGCTGATCATCGGCTTCTCGGAGAACTTCCTCACCGCCCTGTTCCCGCGCACGCCCACCTTCCTCGGCATCACCGAGTTCAAGGACACCTTCGCCTTCGTGTTGCTCATCGTCGTCCTGCTGGTCAAGCCGAGCGGCATCGTCGGTGAGGACCTGTCGGAGAAGGTCTGATGGCCAGGGTCGCGACGCCCACCGCCTTCGACGCGATCGACCCCGCCAGGCGGCTGCGCAACCTGGCGCTGACGCTGGTCGCGATCGGGGTCGGGGTGCTCGTCCTCTGGGGCCTCGAGTCGCTGGGCAGCGCCAAGCTGACCCAGGCGCTCGCCCTCTTCGCCGTCTGGGGCGTGGCCACCGTCAGCCTCAACCTCATCAACGGGACGCTCGGCATCCTGTCGCTCGGGCACCACGGCTTCATGCTCATCGGCGGCTACACGACGGGCCTGCTCATCCTCGACGAGGCCGCGCGCCAGCGCATCCTCACCTCGGCGCGCTCGACGATGACCGAGCAGACGCTCGGTATCTCCGTCGGCAACATGCTGCAGTCGCTCGGCCTCGACGCGCTCGCGACGCCCGAGACGCTGTGGTTCCGCTACCTGCTCGCCATCTTCTTCGGTGGGCTGCTGGCCGCCGTCGCCGGCCTGGTCGTCGGCATCCCCAGCCTGCGGCTGCGCGGCGATTACCTCGCCATCGTCACCTTCGGCTTCGGCGAGATCATCCGACTGTCGGCGTCCACGCGGCTGTTCTCCGCCTACACCAACGGCGCGCTCGGCTTCCCGGGCGTCACCAGCGAGTTCGGCAAGAGCGTGTGGTGGACCTTCGGCGTGCTCGCCTTCACCGTCTTCGTCATCAGCAAGCTCAAGTACTCGTCCTACGGCCGCGCGATGCAGGCGATCCGCGAGGACGAGATCGCCGCCCAGGCGATGGGCGTCAACGTCGCCTACCACAAGGTGCTCGGCTTCGTCATCTCCGCCTTCTTCGCCGGCGTGGCCGGCGGCCTGTGGGTCTCCTGGCTGGGCGGCGTGCGGCTCGACTTCTTCCTCTTCCAGCTGACCTTCTTCTTCCTCGTCGCCATCTCGGCAGGCGGCACCGGCTCGATCACGGGCGTGCTGCTCGGCACGGCGCTGGTCGTGTTCGTGCGGCAGTACGGCGACCCGCTCGAGGAGACCTACAGCATCCAGACCTGGCTCTACCTCGCGGCCGGCGTCCTGGGCCTGGCCGCCGCGGGCGCCTTCGCGTTCCGTTCGCTCCGACGCCTGCGACCGCGGCTGCACTGGGGGGCCCTGGTCCTGGCCGGCGCCGCTGCGCTGGCCGCGCTCGTCGCCCTCATCGATCCGAGCGCCATCGAGGGCACCTTCCGCGGCTTCGGCATGCGGGCGATCTTCCTCTCCGTGCTGCTCATCGTCATCATGGTGTTCCGCCCGGAGGGCATGATCGGCCGCGCCGAGTTCTCCTGGGCGGCGCTGCTGCGCGAGCAGCGGAGCGGGCCCACCGACGAGGAGCGCGCCCAGGACGCCTGGCTCTCGAACCCGCAGCTCAACCCCGGGGGCGAGGGCCCGCGGGACGATGCGGACGCGACCCGCGACGAAGGGGGGCGCTGACGTGGCCATGCTCGAGGTCGAGCACCTGCGCAAGTCGTTCGGCGGCCTCACCGCCACGAACGACGTCAGCTTCCACGTGAACGAGGGCGAGATCGTCTCGATCATCGGGCCCAACGGCGCCGGCAAGAGCACGATCTTCAACCTCGTCACCGGCGTCTACCGGCCCGACGGCGGCGACGTGCGCTTCCAGGGCGCCTCGATCGTGGGCAAGAGCACCAACCAGATCGTCGGCCTGGGCATCGCCCGTACCTTCCAGAACCTGCGGCTCTTCACCCAGATGACCGTCCTCGAGAACGTGCTGGTGGGGCAGCACCACCGGCTGCGTTCGACCTGGCTGTCGTCGGTGTTGCGCACCCCCGGGTACCGCCGGCAGGAGCGGGCGATGCGCGAGGCGGCCACCGAGAAGCTGGCCTTCTTCGGCCCGCGGTTGCAGAGCTTCCGCCTCAACCAGCCGGTGTACGTGCTCAGCTACGCCAACCGCCGCCGCACCGAGGTGGCGCGGGCCATGGCCACCGGCGCCAAGCTGCTGCTGCTCGACGAGCCCAGCGCCGGCATGAACCCGAAGGAGACCGCCGAGATCACCCAGATCATCCGCCGCATGCGCGACGAGGGCGGCTACACGATCCTCCTCGTCGAGCACAAGATGAACCTCGTCGGCGAGATCAGCGACCGGGTCATCGTGCTCGACTACGGCGAGAAGATCGCCGAGGGGAGCTACCACGACGTGGTCCACGATCCGCTCGTCATCGAGGCGTACCTCGGTAAGAAGGCGGCCGTCGATCGCGCCGAGGACGAGGAGGGCAGTGGTGCCTGAACGCGAGAAGCTCCGCGAGCTGACGGGCGTCGGTGCCGCCGACGCGGCGGGGTGGAGGGGCGATGCCTGAACGCGAGAAACTCCTCGAGCTCAAGGGCGTGGGTGCCCATTACGGCCCCATCAAGGTGCTGCACGACATCGACATGGTCATCCACCCGGGGGAGATGGTCTGCCTGCTCGGCGGCAACGCCTCGGGCAAGTCGACCACGCTCAAGACCATCCTCGGCATCGTGCGCGTCTCCGAGGGCGAGATGACCTTCCGTGGCGAGCGCGCGGACACGCTCACGACCGCCCAGCGCATCGAGCGCGGGATGGCCGTCGTGCCGGAGAACCGCCGCATCTTTCCCAAGATGACCGTGCGCGAGAACCTCGAGATGGGCGCCTACCTGCGCCACGACCGCCACGCGATCGCCGAGGACCTCGACTACGTGTTCGAGCTCTTCCCGCGGCTGGCCGAGCGGCTCGAGCAGAAGGGGGGCACGATGTCGGGCGGCGAGCAGCAGATGCTGGCGATGGGCCGCGCGCTGATGAGCCGTCCCAAGCTGATCCTCATGGACGAGCCCTCGATGGGTCTCGCCCCGCTGTTCGTCGAGCGCATCTTCGAGATCATCAAACAGGTGAACGAACGCGGCATCTCCGTGTTCGTCGTCGAGCAGAACGCCAACGTCGCCCTGTCGATCGCGGACCGCGGCTACGTGCTGCAGACCGGCGAGGTCGTCCTCTCGGGGCCCGCGCGCGAGCTCCTCGCGAACGAGGCGATGAAGAAGGCGTACCTCGGCGAGGTGTGACGCCGTTGGCCGCGGCCGCTGCGGGGGCTCCTGCGCCCGCTGTGATGCCCCTGACGGCATTGACACGAGCGCGGGCCGTGGCTAAGGTGTGGCACCTTGGTCGCGAGGGGGTCGCGTGTCGCACGCGACCCAAGGCGACACCGGAGGCCCACCATGGATCAGCGACAGGCAACCCATCGTCCCATCGTGACCGCGGCACGCGCGCTGGTCGCCACCGCGCTCATCGGCGGGGTCGCGGCGCTCGGGCTCGCGCAGCCGGCGGTCGTGCCCATCGGCGCGCTGCTCGACTTCACCGGCCCGCTCGGCGAGTTCGGGCCGGCGCACCGCGACGCGGCCGCGCTGGCGGCGGCGCACGTCAACGCCGCGGCAACGGAGGTCTTCGGCGGGCCCATCATCGAGCTGGTCTTCGAGGACGCCGCCACCAGCGCCTCGATCGGCATCGACCGGGCGCGCAAGCTGGTCGACGTCGACGGCGTGCCGGCCATCGTGGGCGCGCTGGCGAGCGGCGTGACGGTCGCGGTCGCCGAGGCGGTGACGGCACCCGCCGGCGTGCTGCAGATCTCGCAGTCGAGCACCTCGCCGCTGTTGTCGATCGTGGAGGATGACGACTTCCTCTTCCGCACGATCGGTTCCGATGCCCTGCAGGGGGTCATCGCGGCGCAGCTCGCGCGCGGCGAGATCTACCCCGACTACGCCTTCACCCGCGCGGCGACGATGTACGTCAACAACCCGTACGGCCAGGGCCTCAGCAACGCGTTCGCCGCCGCCTTCGAGGCCCGCGGCGGCACGGTGACCGCCCAGGTCCCGCACCCCGATGAGCCGCAGCCGACCTACGCCGCCATGCTCGAGGAGGTCTTCGCCGGCGACCCAGAGGTCGTCCTCGTCATGAGCTACCCGGGCCAGGCGACCGTGTTCCTCACCGAAGCGCGCGACCTCTTCGGCTTCACCAACTTCCAGTACGTCGACGGCAGCAAGTCCGAGCTCATCATCGAGGCGATGGGCGCCGAGTTCGTCGAGGGCCGCCTCGGCACCGCGCCGGGCGCCGATCCGAGCTGGGGCGGCTTCGTCGCCTTCGTCGAGGCCTTCGAGGCGGCCTACGGCCAGCGCCCGCCGCTGCCGTTCATGGACAGCATCTACGACGCGGTCGCGGTCGTCGGCCTCGCCGTCGCCAAGGCCCACGTCGACGGCGCTCAGGTCAGCGGCGCCGTGCTGCGCGACAACCTGCGGTTGGTGGCCAACCCGCCGGGCGAGGTCGTGGGCGTGAACGGCTTCGAGAACGCCTTGCGCCTGCTGCAGTCCGGCGCCAGCGTCGCCTACACCGGCGCGGCCGGCGACGTCGTGTTCGACGAGATCGGCGACGTCGTCACCGCCGTCGAGGTCTGGCGCTACGCGGGCGGTACCATCGAATCGCTCATGATCCGCACGCCCGACCAGATCCCGCACGACTGACCCGCAGCGTCCGCGGAGCGGCCACCGCGCCGCGCCGAACGAGGGGGCCCCGGTCACGGGGCCCCTTTCACGTTGGGGAGGCTGTGGGGTGGTCGACCGGCACGCCACGGGCCGCTGCCGAACCGGGGCGGCGCGCCGTCAGCCGTCCCGCCCCTGCGAGTCGCGCGAGACGAAGCGCTCCTCGCCGATCATCCCCTTGGGGCGGTAGAGCAGGATGAAGAGCATGAGCAGGGCGATGAACAGCAGCCTCAGGTAGGGCCCGCGCGCCGGCAGGTCACTCGAGATCGCCGCCAGCAGGGGCCGCGCCAGGTCGACCACGAAGGCCGCGCCCGTCCACACGCCCCACAGCGCGAACGCGCCCAGGATGGCGCCGCGGTTGTTGCCGCTGCCGCCCAGCATGAGCATGACCCACACGAGGAAGGTGGCGTACAGCGCGTCGAAGTGGGTGTAGTCGATGGCGATCATGTAGTGCGCGTAGAGCGCGCCGCCGAAGCCCATGATGACCGCGCCGACGACGAAGGCCTGCAGCCGCACGCGCGCCACGTCCTTGCCGACCATGGCCGCGGCCGCTTCGTCCTCGCGCACGGCGCGCAGGACGCGGCCCCAGGGCGAGCGGATGGCGCGTTCGAGCACGACGTAGACCACGATGACGACCAGGGTGGCGATGGCGAGGTAGACGTAGGTGTAGTCACGCGGCGTGAGGGGGTCGAAGAGGGCGGCGAGCGGCGCCGGCAACCAGCCGCAGCCCGGGTCGCGCACCAGGCAGGCGAGTGGCTGGGGGATGCCCCGCAGGGGCTGCGGCCCGTTGGCCAGCCAGCGCTCGTTCTGGAACACCAGCCGCACGAGCTCCGCGATGCCGATCGTGGCGATCGCCAGGTAGTCCTCCCGCAGCCGCAGCGTGGGGCCGCCGACCAGCAGCGCCAGCACGCCGGCCGCCACGCCGGCCGCCAGCACGCCCGCGAGGAACGGCGCGCCGAGCCCGAACGCCTGCTGGCTGAAGGCTGCGGCGGCGCCCGTCGGCATGCGGGTCGTGACCAGCGCGCTGGTGAACGCGCCCACGGCGAAGAAGGCGGCGATGCCGATGTTGAAGAGTCCCGTGTAGCCCCACTGCACGTTGAGGCCGAGCGCCAGCACGGCATAGATCGAGCCGACGATGGCGAACGACACCAGGTAGGCCATCTGGCCGGACGGCACCACCAGCGTCACCGCCAGGGCCACCAGCCAGCCGGCCGCGGCCCCGAGCGCGACGCGCGCGAACCAGGGTAGGCGGGCGGGCAGCGCCCGCGCGGCCACGAACCACAGGGGCAGCGCCAGCAGCAGGCTCTTGGCGAGGGTTGCGTCGCCCATGCCCATCAGCTACCTCCCGGCTTGCCGAAGATCCCCTCGGGCCTGAACAGGAGCACCAGGATCAGCACCAAGAACGCCACCCCCGGGCCGTACGCCGGGTTCAGGAAGGCCGTCGACATCTGCCACACCAGCCCGACGACCATGGCGCCCACCAGCGCGCCGTAGGCGTTGCCGATGGTGCCGAGGATGACCGAGGCGAACAGCGGCAGCATGAGCCACCAGCCCATCTCCGGCCGCAGCTGCGTGTCGAGCGCGTACATGATCCCGCCGGCACCGGCGAGGCCGCCGCCGATCAGCCAGGTCCAGCGGATGACGCCCTCGGTGTCGATGCCGGTGATGCGGGCCAGGTCGGCGTTGTCGGCGGTGGCGCGCATCGCCTTGCCCATCTTGGTGCGCTCGAGGAGCAGGTACAGGAGGAAGATCAGCAGGAGCGCGAGGCCCACGATGAAGAGCTGATCGGGCCGCACCCGGATGCCGGCGAAGAGCTCGACGGCCGGACGCGGGCGCCCGGTGTAGAAGTTGCGGAAGTCGGCACCCCATCCGAGGTAGATCACGCTGCGCAGCAAGAAGGCGCCGCCGAGGGCGGCCATCGCCAGGATGACGGACGGCACCCGCCGCGCCCGCAGGCGCCGGAACACCAGGCGGTCGAGCAGGTACCCCGTGAGGCCCACCAGCGGCGCGGCCAGCACGAGGAGCACCAACAGTTCGATGCCGAAGGAGAACGGCGCCAGCGGTGGGCCCGCCGGCAGCAGCGTGAGCCCGAACAGGGCCAGGTACGCGCCCCAGGTCATGAGGTCGCCGTGGGCGAAGTTGGGGATGCGCAGCACGCCGAAGATCAGCGTGAGACCGACGGCGCCGAGCGCCAGGACGCCGCCCAGCATGACGCCGCGGACGGCGAGCGACAGCAGCCGCTGCCCCGTCACGCCCTGGGCGCCCGCCAGCAGCCACAGCCCGAGCAGCAGCAGCGCCAGCAGCGCGACGAGCGCCGTGCGGCTGCCGAGGGCGCGCCGTAGGCGCGCGCTGAGTCGCGGGCCGTGCGCCCGCCGAGCGAGGGCCTTGGCCATGCCGTCAGCCTCCCAGGTAGAGCCGACCGACCTCGGGGTCGCCCAAGAGGTCGCGGCCGGCGCCGTCGATGGCGTTGCTGCCGCCCACCAGCACGTAGGCGTGGTCGGCCAGCTCGAGGGACTTGCGGGCGTTCTGCTCCACCATGAGGACGGCGACGCCAGAAGCGTTGATGTCGCGGACCTTCTCGAAGATGAGGTCGACCAGCAGCGGCGCCAGGCCCGCCGACGGTTCGTCGAGCAGCAGCAGCTTGGGGTCCAGCATGAGGGCGCGGCCCATGGCGACCATCTGCCGCTCGCCGCCCGACATCTTGCCGGCGCGCTGGCGCCGGCGCTCGGCGAGCCGCGGGAACAGTTCGTACACACGCTCCTTGCGCTCCTTCGTGGAGCCGGTGAGCACGAACGCGCCCATGTCGAGGTTCTCCTCGACGGTGAGCGAGGGGAACACGTTGTCGGTCTGCGGGACGTAGCACATGCCGAGCCGGACGATCCTGTCCGGCGAGAGGCCGCCGATCTCGCGGTCGCCGAAGCGGATCGACCCCTGCCAGGGCTTGAGCAGCCCGAACACGGCCTTCATGGCGGTCGACTTGCCGGCGCCGTTGGGCCCGATGATCGACACGATCCGCCCGGGCTCCACCCGCAGCGACAGCGAGCGCAGGACCTCCATCTCGCCGTAGCCGGTGGTCAGGCCCTCAACCGTCAACAGCGCCATGCTGCCCCCCCAAGTACGCCTCGAGCACGCGCGGGTCGCCGCGGACGATCGACGGCGGCCCCTCCGCCAGCTTCGTCCCCTGGTTGAGGACGATGACCGGGTCGCACAGGCCCATGACCAGCGGGATGTCGTGCTCGATGAGCAGGAAGGTGATGCCGCGCTCCGCGTTGAGCTGCACGATCTTCTCGCGGATGCGCGCCATCAGGCTCGGGTTGACGCCCGCGGCGGGTTCGTCGAGCAACACGATGCGCGGGTCGGCCATCAGGGTGCGCGCCAGCTCGAGCAGCTTCTTCTGACCGCCGGAGAGGTTGGCCGCGTACTCGTCGCGCAGGTGCGAGAGCGTGAGGAGTTCGAGCACCTCGAGCGCCTTGTCGCGGATGGCGCGCTCCTGCGCGCGGACGGCGCGGGGGCGGACGATCGGGTTCCAGAAGCGCTCGCCGAGCTGCTCCGGGGGGACCAGCATGAGGTTCTCCAGCACCGTCATGCTGCCGTGCTCGCGGGGGATCTGGAAGGTGCGGCAGAGGCCGCGGCGGAACACCTGATGCGGCCCCAGGCCGGTGAGGTCCTCGCCGTCGAGCTCGACGCGCCCCCGGTCGGGGCGCAGGAAGCCCGAGATCAGGGAGAAGACCGTGGTCTTCCCGGCGCCGTTGGGCCCGATGAGCGCGGTGATGCTGCCGGCGCGCACGTCGAAGGAGCAGTGATTGACGGCCTGGAGGCCGCCGAAGCTCTTGGTCAGCCCCTCGACGCGCAGCAGCGCCGGCGGCGGTGCGCCCGCCGGGGCGCTGCCCGTCCGGTCCTCGCCAAGCTTGCCCGTCGTTTGCTCCACGCGTGGCCTCCCCGATGGCGGGCCCCACCGTGCGCCAGGGCCGGCTGGCGGGGTCCCGCGCGACCGGCCGATCCTATCATGTGGTGCTCATGCCTCCCCGACCGAGCCCCGGGTCCTGGCGCGCGCGGGCGTCCGCCGGGAGCGGACGGCGGCCCACGCCGGGCAGGCGGGCGTCAGCCGCGGCTGGCCGTGAGCAGCGCCTCCCGCGTACAGAGCTTGACCCTGGGCCGTCCGGCGGCCGCCCCAGCGGTCGTCTCGGCGGCGTCGATGCGCCGCCAGCCCTCGGCGTCGACCGCCTGCACGCCGCGCTCGGTCAGCAGCGCGTCGACGGCGGCCGGATCGGCGGCGGCGGGGTCGATCGCGGGCAGCTCGTCGCTCAGCAGGGTCGTGACCGTCTCGACCGCGCAGGCCTTGTTCGTGCCGATCACGCCGGTCGGCCCGCGCTTGATCCAGCCGGCCACGTACCAGCCGGGGACGGGCTCGCCATCGCGCGCCGTCAGCACCCGGCCCCGGTCGTTCGGCACGACCGACCAGCGCTCGTCGAAGGGGAGGCCGGGCATCGCCTGGCCGCGGTACCCGACGGAGCGGAAGACGAGCTGCGCGTCGAGGCGCTCGGTGACGCCGGTGCCCCTGGCGCCGAGCGAGCCGTCGGCGCGCGCCTCGAGCCGGTTGCGCTCGAGCACCACGGCGCCCACGCGGGTGCCGCTGGCGTCGGCTTCGATGGCGACGGGGGAGAGCAGGAAGCGCAGGTGGATGCGCCGGTCGAGCCCACGCAGCGGTCGCGCGGCGAGCTCCTCGAGCACCTCGAGGTTGCGGCGCGCGACGGGGTCGTCCGCGATCGCCGCGCGGCTCTCGTCCGAGATCGCCAGGTCGGCGGGGTCGATGACCAGGTCCGCGTCCTCGAGTTCGCCGAGGTCGCGCAGCTCCTTGGTGCTCCACTTGGCCTCGGCGGGGCCGCGGCGGCCGACGACCACCACGTCGCGCACGCCGCTCTCGGCGAGGGCGGTCAGCGCCTGGTCGGCGATGTCGGAGGTGGCCAGCTCCGCCGGCGTCTTGGCGAGCACGCGCGTGACGTCGACGGCGACGTTGCCGACGCCGACGACGAGGGCGGTGTGGCCGTCGAGCCGCGGGTCGAGGTCGGCGAAGTCCGGGTGCCCGTTGTACCAGGCGACGAAGTCGGTCGCGGACATGCTGCCGTCGAGGTCCTCGCCGGGGATGCCGAGCCGCCGGTCGAGCGCCGCGCCGTAGGTGAAGACGGTGGCGTGGTAGTGGCGCCGGAGGTCGTCCGCGGTCAGGTCGTGGCCGACCTCGACGTTGCCCCGGAAGCGCAGCCGGGGATCCGCCAGCAGGCGGTCGTAGACCTTGGTGACCGACTTGATCTTCTGGTGATCGGGGGCAACGCCGTAACGGACGAGGCCGAACGGGGCGGGCAGGCGGTCGAACAGGTCGATGACCGCGTCGGGACGCTGCTTGAGCAGCGACTCGGCCGCGTAGAAGCCGGACGGACCGGCACCCACGACGGCCACGCGCAGAGCGTTCGCTGGTTCCATGGCCGCGTTCTACCACGGGCCCGTTGGGACGCCGGGCCCCGGCGCCTGGTAACGTGCGCGCCCATGGGATCCGCCGCTCTCGCGTCCTCCGCCTCGCCGACCGCCTCCCCGCCCCTGCCGGCCCGGCGCGTCCGCGTCCACAAGTACGGTGGCACCAGCGTCGGCGACCTCGATCGCATCCGCAAGGTCGCGGCGCGCATCCAGCGCGTGGTCGAGGCGGGCGAGCGCGTCGCCGTCACCGTCAGCGCCATGGGGCGCGCGACCGACGAGCTCATCGCCACGGCCCGCGAGCTGCATCCGCGCCCGAGCCGGCGCGAGCTCGACATGCTCATGGCCACCGGCGAGCAGGTGTCGATCGCGCTGTTGGCGATGGCCCTGCAGCACCTCGGCGTGCGGGCGCGATCGCTCACCGGCGCCCAGGCCGGCTTCCTCACCGACGGCACGCACGGCGGCGCCCGCATCCTGCGGGTGGACCCCGCGCCCCTCCTGCGCGCGCTGGAGGAGGTGGACGTGTGCGTCATCGCCGGCTTCCAGGGCGTGGACGCCGCCGGTCAGATCACCACCCTCGGGCGCGGGGGCTCCGACACGACGGCCGTGGCCGTCGCCGCCGCCCTCGGCGTCGACACCTGCGAGATCTTCACGGACACGGACGGCGTGTACACGACGGACCCGCACCTCATCCCCAGCGCCCGCCGGCTCGAGGTCGTCGACTACGAAGAGATGCTCGAGCTCGCCGCCCTCGGCGCCCAGGTGCTGCACCCTCGCAGCGTCTGGTACGGGCGCCGCTACGGCGTCACGCTGCACGTCCGCTCATCGTTCGACTTCCGGCCCGGCACGCTCGTCCGCGGGCTGGCCCGAGAGGAGGCCCACATGGAGACCGACCGCCCCGTCACCGGCGTGGCGCTCGACATGGAGCACGCGCGCATCGACCTGCTCGGGGTCCCCGACGAGCCCGGCGTCGCCGCGCGCATCTTCGGCGCGCTCGGCGACGCCGGCGTGTCCGCCGACATGATCATCCAGGGGGTCCGCGGCGCCGCCGACAGCCGCCAGCAGATGGCGTTCACCGTCCCCCGCGACCGCGCCGACGAGGCGATGGAGGCGATGACACCGCTCATGGACGGGCTCGGCGGGCGTGCCGAGCTCGACCTCGGCGTCGCCAAGCTGTCCATCGTCGGGATCGCGATCGGCTCGGCCCCGGGCATCGCCGGCCGCATGTTCGAGGCGGTCGCCGCCGCCGGCGCCAACATCGAGATGATCGCCACCAGCGAGGTGCGGGTGTCGGTCGTCATCCCCGCGGCGCTGGCGGTCGAGGCCCTGCGCCACGTGCACGCCGCCTTCGGGCTCGAGCGCGACGAGAGCGCCTGAGGGTGCGGCCGAACGCGCTGGAGCAGGTGTTCGTCGGTCGCCGTGGGGGCCTGGTGGAGCTGCGGCTGGTCCTGGTCGACCCCGCGGACGGCCGGACCCGGGCGACGCGCCTGGCGCCCACCGCCGACGAGCGCGAGGCCGCGCGCTGGCTCGGCCGGCACCTCGCGCGGGCGGGCGAGATCGAGGACCTGCGCCGCCTGCGGGTGCGGAGCGAGCGCGGTGGCCAGCTCGTCGACGCGCCTGCGCTGGCGCACGAACTGGTGGCGGCCTTCGGCGCCGAGCGAGCCCGCGACGACGCGGGAGCCCGCGACGACGCGGGAACCGGCGACGATGCGGGAACCCGCGACGATGCGGGAACCCGCGACGACGCGGGAACCCGCGACGACGCGGCGGCACGTCGGGGGAGACGGTGAGCGGCGACGCGCCACGGGAGGTCGCGGCCCCGGCGCGGCCGCGGGCGCCCAGCCTGCGTCTGGCGACGCTGGTCTACGTGCGCGACGGTGACCGCACGCTCATGCTCCACCGCAACGCCCGCCCGGACGACACCCACTACGGCAAGTGGAACGGCCTCGGCGGCAAGTTCGAGCCCGGCGAGTCACCCGAGCAGTGCATGCGCCGCGAGGTGCTCGAGGAGTCCGGGCTCACGGTCGAGGCCGCGGAGCTCAAGGGCATCCTCACCTTCCCGGACTTCGACGGCGAGCACGACTGGTACGCCTTCGTCTACCTGGTGACCCGCACCTCGGGCGAGCTGGGTCCCCACCCGGCCGAGGGGAGCCTGCGCTGGGTCCCGACCGCCGAGCTCCTCGGCCTGACGCTGTGGGAGGGCGACAGGTGGTTCATCCCGTGGCTCGACCGCGCCGGTACCTTCAGCGCCGTCTTCAACTACCGGGGCGGGCGCCTCGTCGACCACGAGGTGAGCTTCTACCCGGCCGGTTGAGCGGGCAGGGCGGCGCGGGGTCCGTGGTAGCCTCCCGGCCCTGGAGGCCCGCATGGACTTCGCCCTGCCCGACGACCTGCTCGCGCTGCAGCGCGCCGTGCGCGACTTCGCCCAGCGGGAGATCGCGCCCGTCGCCGTCGAACTCGATCGCGAGCCGCGCTTCCCGCGGGCGACGCTGCGGAAGATGGGCGAGATGGGCCTGCTCGGGATCCTCACGCCCGAGGCGTACGGCGGTCTCGGCCTCGGTTACCTCGCCTACGCCGTCCTGCTCGAGGAGATCGCCGCCGCCGACGCCGCCCACGCCACCATCGCCAGCGTGACCAACGGCATGCCGCAGTCGCTCATCCTGACCCACGGGAGCGCGGCCCAGCGCGACCGCTGGCTGCCGCGCCTCGCCGCCGGCGACGCGATCGGCGCCTTCTGCCTCAGCGAGCCGCACGCGGGCAGCGACGCGGCGGCGCTGCGGACGCGCGCGCGACGGGTCGACGGCGGCTACCGGCTCGACGGCAGCAAGGCCTGGATCACCTCGGGTGGCGAGGCCGACCTCTACCTGGTCCTCGCCAAGACCGACCCGGAGGCCGGCGCCCGCGGCATCACGGCGTTCGTGCTCGAGCGCGACACGCCCGGCCTGTCGTTCGGCGCGCCCGAGCGGAAGCTCGGCCAGCACGCGGCGATCACGACCAGCGTGCGCTTCGACGACGCGTTCGTGCCCGAGGACCAGCGCCTCGGCGAGGAGGGGCAGGGCTTCGTCATGGCCATGTCGGCCCTGGACGGCGGCCGCGTGGGCATCGCCGCCCAGGCGCTCGGGATCGCGCGCGCGGCGTTCGCGGCGGCGGCGCGCCACGCGGAGGAGCGGGAGGCCTTCGGCCGGCCGATCCGGGAGTTCCAGGGGGTCGGCTTCAAGCTGGCCGACATGGCCACCCGCATCGAGGCCGCACGGCTCCTGACCCACCGGGCCGCCTGGCTGCTCGACCGCGGTACGCAGGCGACGAAGGAGGTCAGCATGGCCAAGCTCGCCGCCTCCGAGGCGGCCGTCTTCGTCTGCGACGCGGCGGTCCAGGTGTTCGGCGGCTACGGCTACTCCGCGGACTACCCGGTCGAGCGCTACCTGCGCGACGCCCGCGTGACCACGCTCTACGAGGGCACCTCGGAGATCCAGCGCGTCGTCATCGCGCGCCAGATCCACCGCGAGACGGCGCGCTGACCGGCGGGCCCTATGCGATAATGCCGCGATGATCATCGCGACCTACGTCAAGCACGTGCCCGACGCCGAAGCGCGGCTCGCCGCCGACGGCGGCCGGATCGCAGTGGACGACCACGCCTACGCCCTCGACGGCATGGACGAGTACGGCGTCGAGGCGGCCGTGCGCCTCAAGGAGGCCGGCCTCGCGGACGAGGTCGTGGCGCTGGCCATCGGCCCGGCGCGGTCCGAGGCCGCGCTGCGCACCGCGCTCGCGCTCGGCGCCGACCGGGCGGTCCTGCTCGAGACCGACGACGACCTCGACCCGCTCGCCCAGGCAGGGCCGCTCGCCGAGGCGACGCGCGCGTGCGGCGCCGAGTTGCTCTTGGTCGGTGGCAAGCAGGCCGATTGGGACAGCGCCGCGCTCGGGCCCGCCGTCGCCGAGGCCCTCGGCTGGCCCGTGTGCGACTGGACGACCGAGCTGCGCCTCGAGGGCCGCGAGGTCGCCGCCGTCCACGACGTCGACGACGGCAGCGAGGCCTGGAGCGCGTCGCTGCCGGTCGTCGTGACCACCCAGCAGGGCCTCAACGAGCCGCGCTATCCGACGCTGCCGAACATCATGAAGGCGAAGCGCAAGCCGCTGGAACGACGGCCGCTCACCGCCACCGCCCGCGTGGTCACGCTTGCCGCCGCCCTGCCCTCGCGCGCCCGCCGCGGCGTCCGCCTCGAGGGCGACGCCGCCACCGTCGCGAGCGAGCTCGCCCGTCGCCTGCGCGACGAGGCGAAGGTCCTGTGAGGTCCCGGCCATGATCCTCATCGCCATCGATCACGCCCATGGTGCGCCGCGCCGCGGCGCCTTCGAGCTCGTCAGCGCCGCCCGCGGCCTCGGCAGCGACGTCGCGGCGGTGGTGCTCGGCGGGCCCGAGGCCGCCCCGGTCGCCGCGGCGCTGGCCGCCTTCGTGCCGAGCGTCGTCCACGTCGACGACGCCGCGCTCGACCACCCCAGCCACGAGCGGCGGACCACGGCCCTTGCGAGCGTCGCCGGAGAGCTCGGCGCCGAGGTCGTGCTGCTCGTCGCGGGCCGCGGCGGCCAGGCCGTCGCGCCGCGGCTGGCGCTGCGCCTCGGCGGCACGCTGCTCGAGGACGTCGCCGCCGTCCGTCGCGACGGCACGGCGGTCGTCGCGGAGCGCCTCGCGTACCTCTCGCGCGCGAGCCTGACCGTGCGCGCGACGGCCGCGCCGGTCGTCGTCAGCGTCAAGCCGGGCGCCTACCCGGCGGCGGCGCCCGCGGACGCGCCGGGGAGCGTCGCGTCGCGCTCGGTCGCCTTCACCGCGGCCGACGACGCCGCCCGCCCGGGCGAGCGGCGGAGCGTCGCGCGCGGGCGCGTCGCGCTCGAGGAGGCCGACGTCGTCGTCTGCGGCGGTCGCGGGCTGGGCGATGCCGCATCGTTCGAGCGCCTGGTGGTCGGCCTCGCGGACGAGCTCGGCGCCGGGGTGGCGTCGACCCGCGCCGTCGTGGACGCCGGCTGGCGCCCGTACGACGAGCAGGTGGGGCAGACGGGCAAGAGCGTCGCGCCCAAGCTCTACTTCGCGCTGGGGGTCTCGGGCGCCGTGCAGCACCTGTCGGGCATGAACCGCAGCGGCACCGTGGTGGCGGTCAACAAGGACGGCGACGCGCCCATCTTCAAGGCGTCCGACTACGGCATCGTCGGCGACGTGCGCGAGGTGCTCCCCGCCCTGCGCGCGGCGCTCGCCGGCCTGGACTGAAGGGGGCGATGCGCGTCCGGCGCGCGACCCGGGGCGACCTCGACGTGCTCGTGCGGCTCGAGGCGGCGTTCCCGGGCGATCGGTTGTCGCGCGCCTCGTTCGCGCGTTTCATCGAGGGGACGACCACCGACGTGTGGGTGGCGACCGCGCCGGACGACGCCGGGCGCGACGTCGTCGTGGGCGACGCCGTCGTCAACTACCGCCGCGGCTTCCAAGCGGCGCGGCTGTACTCCCTCGTCACCGCCCCCGCGTGGCAGGGGCGCGGCGTCGGCCGCGCGCTCATGGCGGCGGTCGAGGAGCACGCGCTCGAGCGCGGGCTCGTGTCCGTGCGGCTCGAGGTGCGCGCGGACAACGTGCGCGCCATCGACCTCTACCGTCGCCTCGGCTACGTCGAGGTGGGCCTGACCCACGCCTTCTACGAGGATCACAGCGACGCGCTGCGCATGCGCAAGCGCCTCCGGGCCGACGCCGCCCAGCTGCTCGCCGTCCCCTACTACCCGCAGTCGCTCGCGTTCACCTGCGGCCCCGCGAGCCTGATGATGGCGCTGCGTGCGCTGGGGCACGCCGAGCCGCTCGGTCAGGCGGAGGAGCTGGCGCTGTGGCGCGAGGCGACGACGGTGTTCATGCTCGCCGGGCACGGCGGCACGAGCGCCCACGGCCTGGCGGTCGCGGCGCTGCGCCGCGGCTTCGCGGCCGAGGTCTGGGTCGACCAGGCGGGCCCGCCGTTCCTCGACACGGTGCGGTCCGCGGAGAAGAAGCGGGTGATCGAGCTCGCGCACGCGGGCTTCGTGGAGGCGCTGGCGCACCTCGGCGGGCGCGTGCGGGTGGGGGACTTCGGCGCCGACGACGTCGTCGAGCAGCTGCGAGCGGGCCGCGTGCCGCTGGTGCTGGTGTCCGGGGCGCGGCTCTACGCGGAGCGCGTCCCGCACTGGGTGGTCGCCACCGGCTTCGACGACGACCACCTGTACGTGCACGACCCGCACCTGCCGGAGGGCGCGCAGCGGGCCGACGGCGTGCACCTGCCGCTGCGGCGCGCCGACTTCGCCCGGGTGGCGCGTTACGGGCGCGCGCGGCACCGCGCGCTGGTCGTCGTCTGGCGACCTGGCGGCGGACGACCGCCCGCCGGCGGTCTCACGACCGCCGCCGTCAGCCGGGCAGGTGCGCGAGCGCCGAAGGGCCCTCGGCCAGGTAGCGAATGACCTCGGCGTAGATCTCCGGGTTCGCCTGGTCCTCCTCGGTGGCGGCGATCGTCGGGTTGTCGTTCACCTCGATCACGGTGAACTGCCCGTCGATCTCCTTGAGGTCCACGCCGTGGAGGCTGTCGTCGACGGCCGCGCTGGCGGCGAGCGCCACGCGCAGCAGCTCGGGCGGGGCCTCGTCGCGGGGCACCCCGCGCACGGTCGCCGCCTCGCCCTCCGCGCCGCGCTGCATGACCTTCCAGCGGTCGGCGGCGAAGCGGTACTCCACCACGGCGAGCACCTTGCCGTGCAGCGTGATGACGCGCCAGTCGAAGGCGGACGGCAGGTACTGCTGGACCACGATGCGGTCGGCCCGGCGGAGGAAGCGCTTGCCGACCTGGACGAACTGCTCGGGCGCGGTCACCTTGTCGACGTACGCCGAGAACGACGAGTTCGGTGCCTTGAGGACCAGCGGCGTGCCCAGCTCCTCGAAGAGGCCGAGCGCCACCGCGCTGGTCACCTGCCCCTCGTCCAGGAAGCGGGTCTCGGGGATCGGCACGCCCGCGCGCTGCAGGCGCCGGTACATGTTGATCTTGTCGCAGCAGACGCGGATCGACTCGGAGGTGTCGATGACGCGCTTGCCCATCATCTCGGCCCAGCGGGCGACCACGTAGGCGGTGTTGAGCGGGTCGGTGAGGGCGCGGATGAGCACGGCGTCGTACTGAGCGAGGTACTTCAGTTCGTTCTTGAAGACGAAGTCAAGCTCGTGACCGAGCTCGAAGGCGGCGAGGCGGAAGTTCGTCAGGGCGGTGAGCTCCACCGCCGAGCGGATCGTGTAGCGCTCCGTGAAGACGGCTAGGCGGGCCACGTGCCGGCCTCCTCGACGCCCCGCCGCTCGTCGGCCGTCAGCTGCCGGTACGGCAGCGGCTCGATGGCCGAGATCAGGTAGGCGTCCTCGACGACGATCGTCCTTGCCTTCATGAGCGGCAGCCGGAACGTCTCCCAGAGGGTCCGCGCGAACGCCGCGTACTCCGGGATCGCGGTGGCGCCGAGCACCACCCGGACGACGTCGATGCGGAAGTCCTCGGGCAGCGCCTGGCACAGCACGGGGTACTTGCCGGTGTAGGTGAGCCCGCGGCGGCGCGTCTCGATCGCGGCCGCGTCCGCCAGCAGCTCGCCGCGGCTGGAGAAGGGGTTGACGGGGTAGGCCATGACGGGCGGCTGCAGGAAGCGGTCGGTCACCAGCTGCGAGCGCGGCACCGGCAACCCGGCGCGCTCGGCCTTGGCCAGCGCGATCGGCACGACGTAGGCGTCGAGGCACTCGGCGGCCGTGGGGGCGACCTGCTCGCCCGCCTGCTCGAGGTCGAGCGAGCGGTAGTAGCCGTCGGTGAGGTAGGTGTAGTCGCCCACGAGGTTGACGAGGACCGGGCGGGTGGGGTCCATGCCCCACCCGCCCGGCACCGTTTCGGGTCGCAGTGTCAGCGTCCGGCGAGCGGACGTCAGGCCCACGGCAGGTGGCCGAGGATGGCCACGCCCGGCAGCGTCTTCCCTTCGAGGAACTCGAGCGAGGCACCGCCCCCGGTGCTCACGTGATCGACGCGGTCGGCGAGGCCCGCCTTCTTGATGGCCGAGACGGAGTCGCCGCCGCCGACGACGCTCATGGCGCCGGATGAGGCGATGGCCTCGGCGATGGCGTTGGTGCCCGCGTCGAAGGGGGGGACCTCGAACACGCCGAGGGGGCCGTTCCACAGCACGGTGGCGGCGCCCGCGAGCGCGTCGCGGAACGCCGCGATCGCCTCGGGGCCGGCGTCCAGGCCCTTCAGCCCGGCAGGAATGTCGCCCGAGGGGTGGACCGAGGTCTCCGCGCCGGGCACGATCGCGGCCGCGCAGACGGCGTCGCTGGGGAGCACGAGCGGGACGCCGCGCGCCTCCGCCTTGACGAGCAGGGCGCGCGCGAGGTCCAGGCGGTCGTCCTCGACGAGCGAGTCGCCCACCGAGCCGCCCTGGGCCTTGATGAAGGTGAAGGCCATGGCGCCGCCGACGATCAGGGCGTCGGCGATCTCGAGCAGGCGCTCGATGACCGCGATCTTGTCCGAGACCTTGGCGCCGCCGAGCACGACGACGAACGGTCGCTCGGGCGCCTCCAGCAGTTGCCCCAGTACGCTCAGCTCGCGCTCCATGAGCTGGCCGGCGGCCGAGGGCAGCAGCCGCGCGACGCCCTCGGTGCTGGCGTGCGCCCGATGGGCCGAGCCGAAGGCGTCGTTCACGTACGCCTCGGCGTAGGAGGCGAAGACGCGGGCCAACGCGGGGTCGTTCTTGGTCTCGCGCGGGTCGAAGCGGGTGTTCTCGAGCAGCGTCACGGATCCCTCGGGCGCGTCGGCCACGAAGGCCTGCTGCTCGGGGGTGGCGGGTCCGTCGGTGGCGAGGTAGCGCACCTCGCGGCCGAGCAACTCGCTCAGCCGCTTGGCGACCGGGCCGAGCCGGGCGGCGTCGTCCCCCGGCGCCGGCGGGCCCTTGGGGCGCCCGAGGTGCGTGGCCAGCACCAGCGTGCAGCCGCGGTCGATCAGCTCCTGGATCGTCGGCAGGGCCGCCCGGATGCGGGTGTCGTCGCGGATGACGCCGTCCTTGATGGGGACGTTGAGGTCGACCCGGACGAAGACGCGCCGGCCGGCGACCGGCACGTCCGAGAGGGTGGGAAAGGCGGGCACGGCGGCCTCAGCGACGGCCGGACATGAGTTCGAGCAGGTCGACCATGCGGGAGGAGTAGCCCCACTCGTTGTCGTACCAGGAGAAGAACTTGACGAGGCGGCCCATCGACTTCGTGAGCTTGGCGTCCCAGATGCCCGAGTGCGGGTCGCCGATGATGTCGGTCAGGACGATCTCGTCCTCGGTGTAGCGCACGATGCCCTTGAGTGGGCCGTCCGCGGCGGCCTTGATGGCCGCGTTGAGCTCGTCCGCCGTCGCGTCGCGCTTGAGCAGCGCGGTCACGTCGGAGATGGAGCCGGTCGCCGTCGGCACGCGCAGCGCGCCGCCGTCGAAGATGCCCTTGAGGTTGGGCAGCACCTTGCCGACGGCCTTGGCGGCGCCGGTGGACGACGGCACGATGTTCACCGCGGCGCTGCGGGCGCGCCGCAGGTCCTTGTGGGGGCCGTCGATGAGGACCTGGTCGTTGGTGTAGCTGTGGATCGTCGTCATCATCGCCTGCTCGATGCCGAAGGTCTCGTCGATGACCTTCATGATCGCGGCGAGCGAGTTCGTCGTGCAGCTGGCGTTGGAGACGATGGCGTGCTTCTCGGGGTCGTACGCGTCCTCGTTGACGCCCAGGACGATGTCGACGTCGGCGTCGGGCGACGGCGCGCTGATGAGCACCTTCTTGGCGCCCGCCTGCAGGTGCAGGGCCGCCTTCTCGCGACTGGTGAAGAAGCCCGTGGACTCGACGACGATGTCGACGCCCAGCTCGCCCCAGGGGAGCTCGGCCGGGTTCTTGATCGCGGTGGCGCGCACCTTGCGACCGTCGACGATGAGGTTGTCGTCGTCGTACGAGACCTCGCCCGGGAAGCGCCCGTAGGCGGAGTCGTACTTGAGCAGGTGCGCGAGCGTGGCGTTGTCGGTCAGGTCGTTGACCAGGGCGATCTCCATGCCGCGCGCGTGCGCGATGCGGAAGATCTGACGGCCGATGCGGCCGAACCCGTTGATGCCGATTTTCATGTGGGTCCTCCAGAGAGGGGTGGAAAAGGGGGTGGGCCTGGCGCCGGACCCGTTGGCCGCGGCGGGGCCGCGTCGGGCGAAGCCGACGAGGACCTCGGGGATTGTACCGTGGCGGCGGCGGGGCGCCCGTCCTGCGTGCCGTCACCCGCGCGTGCGTCCCGCCTGCGCCCCAACGGCCGCAGGCCCCCGCCCGCGGTGGACCGCGTCAGCCCGCGCGCCGGAGCGAGATCGTCAGGTCGCCGCTGCCGAGCTCGGTCTTCAGCGTGAACGACGCATCGGCCGGGCCGGCGAAGGCGAGCGAGGTCGCGAGCACCTCCTGCGCCAGCGTCGCGGCGTGCTCCTCGAGCGCGGCGCGCGCCTCGGGATCGGCCGCCACGAGCCCGAGCTCGATGCGGTCGGAGACCTCGAGGCCCGCCTGCTTGCGCGCGTCCTGCACCAGCCGCACCGCGTCGCGCATGAGGCCCTCGCGCACGAGCGCGGGCGTGAGCTCGGTGCGCAGCGCCGCGAGGGCGCCGCGGTCCTCGACCGCCGCGTACCCCTCGGGGCTGCGGGCGTCGAGCAGCAGCTCGTCCGGCGCGAACGTCACGGTCTCGCCCTCGACCTCGAGGTCGAACGGCCGGCCCTCGGCGACGGCGCGCGCGATCGCCTGGCCGTCGGCGGCCGCCAGCGCCGCGCGCACGGCCGGGACGCGCTTGCCCAGGCGCTTGCCCACCTTGGGCAGGTGCGGCCGCACGGCGTAGGCGACGAAGGGGTCGGTGGGGTCGAGGTAGCGGACGGACTTGACGTTGAGCTCGTCGCGCAGGGCGTCCTCCAGCCGCTTCAGGCCCGCGAGCTCGGCCTCGGAGGGCACGCGCACGAGCACCTCGGGCAGCGGCTGGCGGGTCTTGTGACCCGACGCCGCCCGTGCCGCGCGCCCGAGGTCGACCACCCGCTGGAGCGTCGCCATGTCGCGCAGGAGCTCGTCGTCCACCTCGGCCTCGGGTTCGGGCCAGTCGCACAGGTGCACCGACGCCGGCGCCTCGGGATCGCGGCGGGCGACGAGGTTGCGGTAGAGCGCCTCCGAGACGAAGGGCGCCAGGGGCGCCATCAGCTTGGTGACGGTCACGAGGGCCTCGTGCAGGGTGGCGTAGGCGGCCAAGGCGTCGGCCGTGCCGACGCCTTGGCTGTCACTTCCGACGCCGCAGGCGTCGGAAGTGAGGCCAGTGGTCACGGCGCCCCCCGTCATCCCGCGCCAGAACCGCCGACGGTTGCGGCGCACGTACCAGTTGGAGAGCTCGTCGACGATCGCGTCGCGCAGGCGGCGCCCGGCGCTGGTCGGGTCGAAGTCCTCGAGGTCGGCGGTCACCTCGCCGATCAGCCGCTGCAGCCGCGCGTGCAGCCAGCGGTCCATGAGGGGCCGGTCGGCGACGGGCGGCGCGGAGGCGAGGTCCGGTCGGTCGAGGTTCGCGTAGAGGACGAAGAACGCGTAGGTGTTCCACAGCGTCATGAACACGTCGCGCAGCGTCTCCTCGACGAGCGCCTGGGAGAAGCGCTTGGTCGCCTCCGGTGGGCTCGACGTGAAGAGGTACCAGCGCAGCGCGTCCGCGCCCTGGTGATCGAGCACCGACCACGGGTCGACGACGTTGCCCTTCGATTTCGACATCTTCTCGCCGTTCTCGTCGACGATGTGCCCGAGCACGATGACGTTCTTGAACGAGCTGGTGGCGCCGGCGAGGTGGTGCAGCGGGCCGGCCGGCCGGTCGCCGTCGCCGGGGTCGGTCAGCAGCGTGGCCAGCGCGTGCAGGCTGTAGAACCAGCCGCGCGTCTGGTCGATCGCCTCGCAGATGTAGTCGGCGGGGAAGTTGTCGGCCAGCGCTCGGGCCGCGCCGGGCGGCGAGCCCTCGCCGATGTAGTGCCACTGGGCGTAGGGCATCGCGCCCGACTCGAACCACACGTCGACCGTGTACGGCACCCGCCGGAAGGTCTTGCCGCCGCGCTCGAAGGTGAGCTCGTCGACGGCGGGACGGTGCAGGTCGAGGCCCGTGAGGTCGCGGCCGACGAGCTCCGCGAGCTCGGCCACGCTGCCCACGACGAGCGTCTCGCCGTCCTCGGCGCGCCACACCGGCATCGGCGTGCCCCAGTAGCGCTCGCGCGACAGCGCCCAGTCGACGTTGTTCTCCAGCCACTTGCCGAAGCGCCCGGTGCGGATGTGGTCAGGGTGCCAGCCGATGCGGTCGTTGAGTTCCAGCAGGCGGTCCTTGAGCAGGCTGGTGCGGATGTACCAGCTCTTCTTGGCGACGTTGAGCAGCGGCTTGTCGTCGCGCCAGTTGAACGGGTAGGCGTGGCGGATGGTGCCGTGGTCGAGCATGTGGCCGGCCGCCTCCAGGTCGCGGGTGATCGCATCGTCCGCGTCCTTGAACCACTGCCCGGCGTAGGGCCCGGGCACACCCTCCGGGGCGTCCAGCAACGCGACCTCGGGCATGACCTTGCCGGCGAGGTCGACCGACCAGCGCGTCGGCAGCCCGTGCCGCCGGCCGACCTCGAGGTCGCCGTAGGCGGGGGCGAGGTGCACGATGCCGGTGCCGTCGTCGAGCGTGACGAAGTCGTCGGCCACGACGCGCCAACCGACCGCGTCCTCGGGACCTTTGTCGTCCGGGCGCCCGCGCAGGATCGGGTGGTAGCGCGCGCCGACGAGGTCGCTGCCCGCCACCCGCTTGACGACCTCGTGGGCGCTGCCCTCGAAGACCGGCGCGACCCGCGACTCGGCGAGCAGGTAGAGCTTGCGCCGCGCCCCGTGATCGCCGCGCAGGCTGACCGGCCCCTCGACCAGCGCGTAGGTCGCGTCGGGGTGCACGGCCAGGCCGGTGTTGGCGGCCAGCGTCCAGGGCGTCGTCGTCCACGCGAGGAAGGCGACGTCGCGCGTCTCGTCGGCGGCGATGACGCCGCGGGCCAGCAGGTCGCCGTGCACGGCGGGGAAGGCGGGGTAGACGCTGGGGTCGGGCACGTCCTCGCGGTAGCCGAGCGCGACCTCGTGCGAGGCCAGCGTGGTGTTCGACGACGGCGAGTGCCAGGTGGTCTTGTAGTCCTCGACCAACAGGCCCCGCAGCCACAGCTCCTTCATGATCCACCAGCACGACTCGACGTAGCCGGGGTCGTAGGTGACGTAGGCGTTCTCCAGGTCGACCCAGAAGCCGATGCGCTCGGTCATCTCGTTCCAGTCCTGGATGTTCTCGAACACGTACTCGCGGCACAGGGCGTTGAAGCGGGCGATGCCGTAGTCCTCGACCTGCTGCTTGTTGGTGAAGCCCAGCCGCTGCTCGATGGCGATCTCGACCGGCAGGCCGTGCGTGTCCCAGCCGCCCTTGCGGTTGACGTGGTGGCCCTGCATGGTCTTGAAGCGCGGGAACAGGTCCTTGAACACGCGGCTGATGACGTGGTGCACGCCCGGCTTGCCGTTGGCGGTCGGGGGGCCCTCGTAGAAGACCCACGGCCCACGCGGCGCGGGCTTCTCGAGCGAGCGGCGGAACACCTCCGCGTCACGCCAGAACGCCATCACCTCGCGCTCGAGGTCGGGGAAGCGCACGTCGGTGGGCACGGGTTCGAAGGGCGTCGCGGTGGCGGTCGGATCGGGCACGGTGGTCTCCTCGGTCGTCGTCCCGGCGCGGCCGCCGCGTCGTGCGGTCGGCCCCGCGGCCCGTGGGCCGCGTCGCGTTGCGGGACACGACGAGGCGCCCCGCGCACGCGCGTCGGGGCGCCTCGGGAAGGCGCGGTACCACCCGACTTCGGACCGCCCTCGCGGGCGGACCCTCGGAGCCACCCACCCGCGAGCGGGGGAGGGCCAGACGCGTGACGTGCGCCGGACGGCGTCGCCTACCGGCATCGAGCGGCGGCGTCGCCGCCACCCAACGCTTTCGGAACGCGGGCTCGGGGAGGATCTTCGGCGACCGGCCTACCGCCGGGCTCGCACCGTCCCCGGCTCGCTGGGGGGGCTCACGATCGCCTACTCGTTCCCGTCGTCGCCCGTCGCCTGTGGGGTCGCGGCACGCATGCGCCGCTTCCGCCGTGCGGCGGCTTTACAGCCCACCGCGGCGACGTGTACGATGCACCGTAGCAGTCGGCCTTCGGAGCGTCAAGACGCCGCCTGCCCCCCATCCCGCCTGAAGTCGCCGGTTCCACCGTATCCACGCCTCCGTGGCGGCGTACCTCCGGAACCCGATCGCGCGGTTCGCGTCCCAGACGCTCTAGTGACCCGTCCAACAGGTGCCCGTCCAGGGTGGACGCGCGCCGACACGGCCGGGACCAACCCCGGCGGAGCCTCGTTCCGCCGCCGGTGTCCCGCCCCTCCTACGAGGAGACCCATGAGCCCACGCACGCGCAAGACCCCCGAAGCGGCCACCGCCGACACGTCCGAGACCGCCGCCCCGAAGCGCCGCGGGCGCCCACCCAAGGCCGCGCCCGAGCCCGAGGCCGCGGCGGTGGCGCCGGAGGCCGAGGCCGTCACGCCGAAGCGCCGCGGGCGCCCGCCGAAGGCCGCGAGCGCGCCCGAACCCGGGGCCGTCGAGGCGTCGGAGGCGCCGGCGAAGACGAGGAAGAAGCGCTCGCCGGCGGGCGTGAATGCGGCGACGCAGGCCGAGGCGGTGGGGTCGACCGACCAGCCCGAGCGCGAGGCCGCGCCTTCCCGCGTGGTTGACGAGCGTGCCGACGCCGGCGGAGGGCACGACGTGCGTGCCGATGGCGCCGATGGCGCCGATGGCGCCGATCGCGCCGATCGCGCCGACGCCGCCGATCGCGACGACCGTGCCGAAGGTACCGATCGCACCGATCGTGGCGGCCGCGAGGAGCGCGGGCGCCGCGGGCGCCGGGGTGGCGGCCAGCGGCGCGTCGGGTTCAACTTTCGTGACCTGCAGGGCAAGATCCTCCCCGAGCTCCACCTGCTGGCCAAGGAGGTCGGACTCGAGGAGTACCGCACGATGGAGAAGGAGGAACTCGTCCTCGCGGTGCTGGAGCGGGTGGCGGAGAGCGAGGGCCTGCGCGTGGTGCAGGGCTACCTCGAGATCTCCAGCGACGGCTACGGCTTCCTCCAGGAGTCGCTCCTGCAGCACCACACGCGCAGCGTCATCGTGTCGGCCGGGCTGATCAAGCAGTTCCGCCTGCGCACCGGTGACCTGATCCTCGGCAAGGCGCGCCGGCCGCGCGACAACGAGCGCTACGGCACGCTGATCCGCGTCGAGGCCGTCAACGGCATCGACCCGTTCCAGGCCTCCAAGCGCCCGAAGTTCGACGACCTCGTCCCGACCTTCCCGGACCACAAGATCACCCTCGAGACCGGGCAGGAGGACCTCTCGGCCCGCGTCATCGACCTGCTGGCGCCCATCGGTCGCGGTCAGCGCGGGCTCATCGTCGCGCCGCCGAAGGCCGGCAAGACGACGCTGCTCAAGGCGATCGCCAAGTCGGTCGTCACCAACGAACCCGACATCAAGGTGATCGTGCTGCTGGTCGACGAGCGTCCCGAGGAGGTCACCGACTTCCGCGAGAGCGTCACCGGTGTGGAGGTCATCGCCAGCACCTTCGACGAGCCGCCCGCCAACCACATCCGCGTCGCCGAGTTCGTGCACGAGCGCGCGCGGCGCATCGTCGAGGACGGCGGGCACGCGATGATCCTGCTCGACTCGATCACGCGCCTCGCCCGCGCGAACAACCTGGTCACGCCGGCGACCGGGCGCACGCTCTCCGGCGGCCTCGACTCCAACGCCCTGCACTGGCCCAAGCGCTTCCTCGGCGCCGCCCGCAACATCCGCGGCGGCGGCTCGCTGTCGATCCTGGCGACGGCGCTGGTCGAGACAGGTTCGCGCATGGACGACGTCATCTTCGAGGAGTTCAAGGGCACCGGCAACATGGAGCTGCACCTCTCGCGGCGGCTCGAGGAGCGGCGCATCTTCCCGGCCATCGACATCCTCAAGTCCGGCACCCGGCGCGAGGACCTGCTCCTCACCGAGGGCGTGCTCGCCAAGATGTGGCTGCTGCGCAAGGTCATCAGCGACATGGACGCGGCCGAGGCGATGGAGATGCTGCTCTCGCGGCTCAACCGCACGAAGGACAACGCGGAGTTCATGTCGACCCTCGGCCAGGGGTGAGGTCGTGCGTCGGCGGGCCGTGCTCGTCGCCGCGCTGCTGACGGTGGCGTGTGCCGCCACCGCCCTGGCCCAGGGCGGCCCCGTGGCGGCCCCCGCGGCCGCGATGGCAGCGCCCGCGGGTGCGGCAGCGCCCGTGGGGGCGGTGCCCGACGCCGTCCGCCAGCGCCA
>JAHYJQ010000318.1 GCA_019429025.1 Trueperaceae bacterium
CCACCGCCGCCTGCTCCTCGAGCAGCGGGAAGTCGCGCAGACGCTTGCCGAGGTGCCAATCGGCGGTGTGGAGCAGGCGGACGGGGCGGGCCATGGGTTTCGTCATTGAACCACGGGGCGACCCGTGCCGCGCCCGGCGACGCGGCGCCGGCCGCTGCCGGTACACTGCGGCCTCCCGTGTCCCTCGCCGAGCCGACCCCCGCAGCCCACGAGCCGCCGCCACCGCTCGTCGCCAGCGGCGTGCGGGTCCGCCTCGGGGGCGTCGCGATCGTCGAGGAGGCCGCGCTCGCGCTCTCTCCCGGCGACCTCGTGCTGCTGACCGGCCCCAACGGCGCCGGCAAGAGCACGCTGCTGCGCGCGCTCGTCGGGCTGCTGCCGGCGTCGGGCGAGGTGCGGGTGCAGGGCCAGCCGCCCACCAGCCTGGCGGCCAAGCGCGCCTTCGCCTTCGCGCCGGACGAGCCCGCCCTCTACGAGGACCTCACCCTCGCGGAGCACGTGCGCTTCCAGGCCCTGCTGTACGGGCGTCCGGAGGCGGAGGAGCGCGCGCTCGCCGCGCTCGACGCCTTCGACCTGACGCCCAAGCTCGGGGAGTTCCCCGGCACCCACTCCCGCGGCATGCGCCAGAAGCTGTCGCTGGCGCTCGCGCTGGGCCTCGCGCTGCCCCTGACCTTGCTCGACGAGCCCTTCAACGGCCTCGACCTGGCGTCCCAGGAGCGGCTGGCGGCGGCGCTGGCGGCGCGCACCCGGGAGGGCGGCGCCGTGTTGCTGACCGGGCATCAGCGCGAACTGGGCGGCCTGCTCGGCGCGCGCGTCGTCACGCTGCGCGACGGGCGCCTGCAGGGCGCATGACCGCCATCGGCTGGCTGCGACGTCGCACCCTGGCGCGGGCGGTCCGCGCCTACCTCGTGTGGATCGGGCGAGCGGTCGGCTGGTGGACGATCGCCTACCTCCTGTTCTGGGTGGTGGTCTTCGTCACCGCCGGCCTGGAGTCGCTGCCGCGCGTCGACGTCCCACCGGACGTGCCGTGGGCGGCGGCGGTGGGCGCGCTGGCCGCGGTGGCGTTCCTCGCGCTCTTCGCCGCTGGGCGCACGCCGACGGTGGTGCTCGATCGCCGCGACCTCTACCGGCTGGGGCTCGCGCCCGCCGCGCCGGGCGACGTGCTGGGCCTGCGGCTGAGCGAGCGCCGGGTGTGGCGGGCGGCCGTCGGCGCCGCGGTGGGTGGGGCGTGGTCGCTGCTGGCCCCCGCGCTCTTCCGCCTCGACGCGCCGTGGGCGGCGCCGGCGCTGGCGCTCCTGGCCGTGGCGCACGCGGACCTCGGCTGGCTGCGCTACGCGGGCTTCCGCCGCGCCGACGCCGAGGGCCGCGCGGCCCTCGCCGCCGCGCGCTGGGTGATCCTCGCGGCCGTCGTCCTGGCGGCGATCGGCGCCGCGCCCGGCCCGTGGGGCGCGCTCGGCCTGGCCGGCGCGCTGACGTCGCCGCATCCGGGCACGCTGCTGCTGCCCGCGGCGCTCGCCGCCGCCGGCCTCGTCCTGGTGCGGCGCTCGCTGGCCTCGCGCTGGCCGCCGCGCTTCGCGGCCCAGAGCCTGGTGCTGACCCAGCTGCAGGCGATGCGCACGCTGCGGCTGCTGGCCGGCGTGGCCGGGATGGTGTCCGGGCGCGAGGCGGACGCGGCCGAGCGCGAGCGCCTGCTCGCGACGCTGCACGATCGCCCGGGGGCGACGCGCCCACGCCGGTCGCTGAGGCCGCCCGCCCTCGACAGGGGTCCGTGGCGCGCCCTCGCGTGGCGCGCGGCGTCGGCGCTGCTTCGGCGGCGTCCCCTCGGCCAGCTGCAGGCGGTCGGTTGGAGCGTGGGCGCCGTCGCCGCCGGCTGGGCCGCGGCGCCCGCGCTGATCGGGGACCCGCGGCCCCAGGGCGCACCGGGCGTGGCTCAGGTCGTGGGGGCCGCCGACCCGTTGGGCGCGGCGGTCGTCACCGCGCTCGGCGTGTTGGGTGCCGCCTGGCTGGCGGCGCGGGCGGGGGCCGCCTTGCTCGGTCCCGACCTGCCTCGCGGCACCGTGCCCATCGAGGCGGCCGAGCGCACGCGCGGCCGCCTGGCGGTTCCCGTGGTCGCGTGGCTCCTGGCCGCCGCGCCCGCGTACGCCCTGGCGGCGGGTCTCCGCGGCGCGATCGGCGTCGGCGGCACGAGCCCGGACCCGCTGCTGGCGGCCCTGGCGCTCGCCGCGCTGCTGCTGACGGTCCTGGTCGCGTTGGAGAAGTACGCGACCTGGGCGGGCGTCGCGGCCGGGGCCTGGGAGGCGACGCTGGTGGCCGCGCTGGTCGCCACCCTGCCGTCATTGCTGCTCGGGCTCTTCGGGGTTGCCGGGGCGGCGCTGCCGCTGCAGCTGGTGCTGCTCACGCTGCTGTGGTGGTTGCCGGTCTGACGGGCGCCGGCGCGACGCCCCTTCCCGGTGGCGATAGGCTGCCGGCATGCGCCACGCCCCCCTCCCCGCCTCCGGGATCGTCACCTTCCTGCCGACCGCCGACCTGGACGCGACCGACGCCTTCTACGGCGGGCTGCTCGGCCTGCCGCTCGTGCGCGACCAGGACGTGTGCCGCATCTACCGCGCGAGCCCCGGCTCGGGTGCCCCCGACGGCGGCGGCTACTGGGGCTTCTGCGACCGCGGCTACGCCGTTCCGGAGGGCGCCCGCGTGGTGCTGACGCTGCTGGTCGACGACGTCGACGCGGCCTACCGCGAGATGGTCGCGCGCGGCGCCGTGCCCGAGGGCCCGCCGGCGCACCACGAGCGCTACGCGGTGACCTCGTTCTTCGTGCGCGACCCGAACGGTTACTTCGTGGAGTGCCAGCGCTTCGACGTGCCGGTGGCGTGAGCCGCGGGCGGCGGGCCGTTGCGGCGCCCGCGTTCCGCCGGCCGCCGAACCCGTCGCGCCGGCCGCCGCCGCCCGCCGCCGCGCGGCGTTAGCCTGGGCCATGACCGCCCCCCGCTTCAGCGGCTTCGGCCCCGCCGTGACCGATTGGTTCGTGGCGCTCGCGTCCGACAACTCGCGCGCCTACTGGGCCGCCACCAAGGACATCTGGCAGCGCGACGTCCGCGATCCGCTCGAGGCGCTGCTCGCCGAGCTCGCCGAGGACGTGGGCGGCCGCGTCAAGCTGTTCCGGCCGCACCGCGACCAGCGCTTCGCGCGCGGCGGCGGTCCGCTGAAGGCCAACGCCGGCGGGCTGGTCCTCGGCACGGCGGCGAGCGCGGCGTCGCGCTACCTCGAGGTCTCGGCCGAGGGGTTCTACGCCGGGACGGGTCTCTACCGCTTCGAGCGCGACCAGCTCGCGCGCTACCGGGCGGCGGCGGCCGGCGACGCCGGCGAAACGCTTGCGCGGGCGCTCGACGCAGCCCGGCGCGGCGGGCTGGAGATCGGCGGCGAGTCGCTCCGCGGCGCGCCCCAGGGCTACCCCCGCGACCACCCGCGCATCGAGCTCCTGCGTCGCAAGGGCGTCTACCTCGGCGCCAGCCTGCCACCGGGCGACGCGTTGGAGACCCGCGCGCCGCTCGAACTCGCGCGCCGGGCATGGGCGGAGGCCGCCGAGGCGGTGGCGTGGCTCGACGCGCACGTGGGGTCGAGCGAGCCGTAAGCCGCCTGAGCGCGTGGGCGTCGC
>JAHYJQ010000319.1 GCA_019429025.1 Trueperaceae bacterium
ATCCTCCCGAGAATGGTCATGCTGGGGCCTCCAGTGCGCGCCGGCTCGCGATCGAGCGGGCGCGGGTGCGTGCGCGCCCGCAGGGGCGCGCGCCCGCCGATGGTACCACCGCCCCCTGGCCGGCCACGACCGCGGTTGGTACCGTGGCGCATGCGCCGCCGTATCCCGCTCGCCCTCCTCCTGGGCGCGTGCCTCGCGCTCACGCCGCTCGCGGCCGCCCGCTCGTGGACGGTCGTCCTGGGGGCGGACGCGCCGACGCCCGGCGTCGGCCCGACGCCGGCTGGCGGCGTGACGCCGCGCGCGCGCGTGGCAGTGCACGACCTGCGTCTCGGCGACGACGCCTTCGAGTTCGGGATCGGCTGGACGGACGGCGGCCCCGCGGCCGCCGCCGGCTGGCGCCGGACGCTGGCAGCGGGGCCGCTCGGCACGCTCGTCCTGGACGCGCGCACCGGCGTCGATGCCGGGGGCATGGGGCTCGCCGTCGCCGCCCGCGGAACGCTCGGCCCCGTCGCCCTGCGGCTCGATGCCGCCGCCGGCAACCGGGCCCCGGGCCCCTGGCCGGTGGCGGCGCGGACGCCGGTGACGACGCCACCCGCGCCCGACCTGGCGCCGCTGGCCGGCCCCGGCGGCGGCGCACGCCTCGACCTGAGCGCGAACGCCGTGTGGCGCGTCGACCGGCAGTGGACGGTGGACCTGACGCCGCGCGCGCTCCGCTCCGCGGACGGCTGGGCGGTCGCCGCCGCCGGCTCGCTGCGGCGCGCCGCGGTCGCGCCCGACATCGACCTCAGCCTGCGCCTCGACCTGGCGTCCGGGCCGGCGGGCGGCCACGCGGCGGCGGGGCTGACGCTGCACCACGCGCCGCGCCGGGCGCCGGAGTCCCAGTTGACCGCCTGGTGGGGCGGCGCAACGGCGACGGCCGGGCCGGGGCTGGAGCTCGCCTGGGTGGTGCGCGAGGGCGGCGCGCAGGCGACGCTGGCCGGCGCGATCGGCCCGCGCTGGGCGGACCGCCCGGCGGCCTACCTCGCGGCCGCCCTGCAGCGGCCATGGGGACCGGGCGTGGCGCACGTCGGCGCCCGCTGGGTCGCGCCGGGCGCCGCGTCGCTCGAGCTGGCGTGGGTGATGACGACCGACCGCTGAGCCGCCGCGGCAGAGCCGCAGGACGACGCTCGGTCGCGGGTGGTCAGGGGTAGATCAGCCGCAGCTCGCCGGTCTCGAGGTCGAGCTCGAAGACGCCGTCCTCGGGCAGCGCGCGCCGCCAACGCCGCACCTCGCCGGCCTGGAGCACCTCGATCGTGCGCAGGCCGACGCCGACGAGGGCATAGCCCTCCTCGTAGAGCTGCGCATCGATCAGCACCCGGGCACGCTCCTCCAACGGCCACACGACCATCGGCTGCCCCAAGGGCTCGAGGACGGTGTCGACCCGCGTCACGCGGAAGCTGCGCACGGGCACGGTGAGCCTGCGCGTGACGAAGCCGGGACGGCGCAGCTCGACCTCGACGTCGCCCGGAAACGCCGTGAGGGTGGCCGGCGTCGTGCCCACGGGCCGGCCCTCGAACCACACCTCGGCTTCGGGGAAGGCGAGCACCTGCAGGCTGCCGCCGACGATCTCGGTCAGCACGACGTGGAGGAAGCGGGTGTCGCCGCTGCGCAGCTCGAGGCTGCGCACCTCGGGCAGGTAGCCCGGCAACCGCACCTCGACCTCGTAGCGCCCGGGACGGAGGTTGAGGAGGTCGAGCGCGCCCGCGACGCCGACGACCGTGCCCTCGATCCGCACCTCGGCGCCGCTCGGCGCGGTCGAGATGAACAGCCCCGCATCGCCCGGCGGCAGGACGACGTCGGGCACCGTGAACGCCAGCAGGATCCCCGCGACGTCCTGGGCGGCCGCGTCCTGGGTGGCGAGGCCGAAGGCCCGTGAGACGAGGTCGCTCGACCGGCCCCCGACCGCATCGACCATCACCAGGTCGACGGCGTAGGGTCCGTCGACCGAATCGCGAGCGAGGAACTCACCGAGGACCGCGTAGCGGGTGCCCTCCAGGCTGGCGACCAACTCGCCGAACGCGGGCTCGAGGCTGCCGGCGATGCCCGCGGTGACCAGCGGCGCGCTGCTGACGCGCAGCCCGCGCGCCGTCAGCTCGGCGCGCAACGCGCCCATGAAGCTCTCCGCGACCGCCTCGGGCACGTCGCCACGCGGCGGGAAGTCGGGGACGGCGAAACCCTCGGCGAACGCCAGCGGCCACCCCGCGCACGCCAGCCACAGCACGGCACCCCACCACCAGCGCCGGCGCGTCGAGGATGGCGACGTCCTCGGGCCGGACGGTGGGGCGATGGATCGGGGTACCGCCCGGAAGGCCTGCATCCGCGTCAGTCTAGCAGTCGCCCGCCCCCCTTCCGGGGCCGTGGGGCGCCGCAGGTACGCGCGTCGGCACGCGTCGGTGCGGGGGAACGGGCGTCACGTCGCCGCGCCCGTGGGCGCAGCCCCGGTGTATGGTGCAGCCGCATGCGCTACCTGGTCTTCGGCGATGTGCACGGCAACGCCCCCGCGCTCTCGGCGGTCGTGGCCGACGCCAGGCGCCGTGGTTACGACGCCGCCGTCTTCCTGGGCGACCTCGTCGGCTACTACCCGTACCCTTGCGAGGCGCTCGACCTGGTCCGCTCCCTCGAACCCGTCGTCGCCCTGCGCGGCAACCACGACGCGTTGCTGCTGAGCCTGGCGAACGGCGGGGACGCGGACGCGGCCTAGGAGGAGGCGGGCGTCGTCGAGGTGGTCGAGCGGCACCTGGGCGAGCTCGGCGAGAGCGACCGCAGTTACCTCGACGGGATGACCACGGGGGCGATGCGGGACGGCTGGGCCGCCGCGCACGGGGGCTTCCGACGTCCGTTCGACTACCTGTTGACCCTCGCGGACGCCGAGGCGCAGCTCGAGCACCTGTCGGCCCCCGTTGGCCTGATCGGCCACACGCACGTCCCCCGCGCCCACGTCAGCGTGGACCACGAGGGCGAGCGCCTGTGGCGCGTGATCGACTTCGACGGGACGCACCGGAGCTACCGGGTGCCGCCGCGGGCCACGGCCTTCCTCAACCCGGGCTCCGTCGGGCAGCCGCGCGACGGCAACCGCTTCGCCGCGTACGCGCTGTTCGACGCCGAGACCCGCCACTTCGAGGTCCATCGGGTGCCCTACGACGTCGGCGCGGTGATCCGGCGGGTCCGCAGGGCGGGCTACCCCGAGCGCCTCGCGAGTCGCCTGTTGGAGGGCCGATGATCCTGGCCCCGCTGGGCCAGGACGCGGTGCTGACGGCGCTGCGGTCGATGGCGAGCGCCGAGCGCGACGCCCCCCGCACGCTGCTGCTCGCCGGCCCGGTGGGCGTGGGCCGGCGCGCCGTGGCCCGCTGGTACGCCGCGCTGCGCAACTGCGAGGCGCGCCTCGACGACCCCTGCGGGCGCTGCCCCGCGTGCCGCGACCACACCCCCGACGCCGACGGCGTCGTGCGGGCCGCCGACTACCGGGAGATCGGCCCTGCGACGACGACCCGCGACGGGAAGCCGGCGCGCCGTCCCCAGCTCCGGATCGAACAGCTGGTGCCGCGCGAACGCGCCGAGGCCGAGCCGCTGGGGCCGTGGCTGCAGCGCCCGCCGATGCGGC
>JAHYJQ010000320.1 GCA_019429025.1 Trueperaceae bacterium
AGCTCCAACCCCGCACCTCTCCCATCCGCTGGTGCTCTTCTCCACAGTCACATCCGTGCTCGGCCGCCGCCGCCCCCTCGGGATCGCCGGCGCCAGCGGCCGAGCGACCCGGTCGCCCTGGACCCGCACCTCGAGACCACCGCCCCCGGCTCGTGGGTGTACACGCAGATCCTCGAGCCGCTCATCACGGTCAACCAGGACATGGAGATCGTGGGCCGCCTGGCCACCTCCTGGGAGTTCGTCGACCCCAGCCGGCTGCGCTTCACGCTGCGCGAAGGCGTGACCTTCCACGACGGCACGCCCTTCAACGCCGACGCGGTCAAGTACACCTGGGACCGCGCCATCTCGAGCGACCCGCCCGGCCGCTGGCGGTCGCTCGCGAGCGCCGTCGTCGGCGCCGAGGTCGTCGACGAGTACACCGTCGACATCGTGGCCAGCCAGCCGTTCGGCCCGCTGGAGCTGGTCGCCGCCATGCCCTACACCGCCATCGTCAGCCCGACGGCCGTCGAGGCCATGGGCAGCGACGCGTTCACCCGCGCCCCGGTCGGCACGGGCCCCTTCAAGTTCGTGGAGTGGCGCGCCAACGACCGCATCGTGCTCGAGGCCAACGACGACTACTGGCGCGGCCGCCCGGCCCTCGACCAGGTGATCTTCCGCACCGTCCCCGAGGAGGGCGCCCGCATGCTGTCGCTGCGCACCGGCGAGGCCGACATGGTGCTGCTGCCGACGCCGTCCGACCTTGCGGCGCTCGAGGCCGACCCGGACTTCATCGTGGAGGGCGCCCCGGGCGTGGGCATCTTCTACCTGGCCTTCAACCTCGAGCGCGACGCCGTCGCCGACGTGCGCGTGCGCCAGGCCGTCGCCCACGCGATCGACCGCGAGCTCATCGTCGAGGCCATCCTCGAGGGCGGCGGCGTGCTGGCCAAGTCGGTCATCGGCGAGCCGGTCTTCGGCTACCAGGACATGGAGCTGCTGGAGCGCTACCCCTACGACCCCGAGCGCGCCCGCGAGCTGCTGATCGAGGCCGGCTACACCCGCGGCGCCGACGGCTGGATGCGCGACGCCGCCGGCAACGTGCTCACCCTGCAGGCGCTGCCGTCGAACGGCCGCTCGCTCAAGGACCGCGAGATCGCCGAGGCGCTGCAGGAGTTCCTGCGTCAGGTGGGCATCGCAGCCGAGCTCGACTTCTTCGAGTGGGCCACCACCTTCCAACTCATGCGCGGCGCCACGCTCGACTACGACCTCAACTCCTTCACCTGGTTCACCACCACCGCCGACGCCGACTACACGATGTACTCGAACTACGTGAGCACCGAGCTGCCCCCGGCGTCGTGGAACCGCTGGCGCTACGCCAACCCGCAGGTGGACGAGTGGCTCAAGGCCGCCCGCGCCAGCCTCGACCCCGCCGAGCGCGCCGAGCTCTACGGCAAGGTGCAGGACCAACTCGCCATCGACCTGCCGGCCATCCCGCTCTACGGCAGCTACGAGGTCGCCGTCCTGTCCGCCAACGTCACGGGATTCGTGGCGCACCCGATCCAGTACCTCCTCGACCTCTTCCCGGTCGACAAGCGCTGAGCTAGGCGCCATGCTGGGGGGGCCTCGCCCCCCCAGCGCACACCCTCCATCTTGCGATGTTCGCCTATCTGATCCGCCGCATCCTCATCACCATCCCGCTCGCGCTCGGGGTGGTCCTCGTCGTCACGGTCTCCTTCGACCTCATCCCGGGCGACCCGGCCGCGCTCATCCTGGGCGAGTTCGCCACCCCGCAGGCGATCGCCGAACTGCGCACCTCGCTCGGCCTCGACCGCTCGCTGCCCGTGCGCTACGTCACCTACGTCGGCGACATCCTCCGGGGCGATCTGGGCCTCTCCATCCGCGACCGCCGCCCCGTCACCGACATCCTCGGCGAGACCTTCCCCTACACCGTCCAACTGGCGCTGGCGGCCATCGTGCTGGTGCTGGGCGTCGGCATCCCGCTCGGCCTGCTCGCGGCGTCGCGCCCGGGCTCGTGGATCGACAACCTCATCCGCGTCACCTCGCTCGCGGGCCTGTCCATGCCGGTCTTCTGGACCGGGATCGTGTTCATGGTGATCTTCTCGGTCAACCTGCGCTGGTTCCCCGTGTCGGGCACCGGCACCTGGCGCCACCTGGTGCTCCCCGCGGTCACGCTGGCGCTGCCGTCGATCGCCGTCGTGGCGCGCATGACCCGCTCGACCGTGCTCGAGGTGCTGCGCGAGGACTTCGTGCGCACCGCCCGCGCCAAGGGCGTGGCCGAGCGCTCGCTGCTCTACAAGCACACCCTGCGCAACGCGCTCATCCCCGTCGTCACCGTCCTGGGCCTACAGCTGGGCCAGATGCTCGGCGGCGCCGTGCTCACCGAGACCGTCTTCGCGTGGCCGGGCGTGGGCCGGCTCACCGTGTTCGCGATCTTCAACCGCGACTTCGTGCTCATGCAGGGGCTGGTGCTGGTCCTCGCCATGGTCTACGTCTTCGTCAACCTGCTCGTCGACCTCAGCTACGGGCTCATCGACCCGCGGGTGCGCTACCAGTGAGCGTCGCCGCGCCCGCCGCGCCCACCGCCGCCAGCGCCCGCCGCGACGTCTGGCGCCGCTTCCGGCGCAACCACCTCGGCATGGTCGGCGCCGTCATCGTGCTGCTGCTCATCGTCATGGCGGTCTTCGCGCCGCAGCTCGCCCCCCACGACCCCGCGGACCAGAACCTGCGCGCCCGCCGCACACCGCCGAACGCCGAGTACCTCCTCGGCGCGGACGAGTTCGGCCGCGACATCCTCTCCCGCATCATCTACGGCACCCGCGCCTCGCTGACCGTCGCCCTCGCCTCCGTCGCGCTGGGCCTGACGCTGGGCAGCTTCCTCGGCGCGCTGGCCGGCTACCTCGGCGGCTGGGTCGACAGCCTCGTCATGCGCACGATGGACCTCTTCCTCGCCTTCCCCTACCTGCTGCTGGCGATCATCATCGTCTCGGCGCTGGGGCCCGGCATCCTCAACACGATCGTCGCCATCGCCGTGTGGACGATCCCCGCCTTCGCCCGGGTCGCGCGCTCGGCGGTGCTGCAGCTCAAGGAGCGCGACTTCGTCACCGCCGCGATCTCGCTCGGGGCCAAGGAGGCGCGCATCCTGGGCGTCCACCTGCTGCCGAACTTCGCCGCCACGCTCGTCGTGTACGCCAGCCTGTACCTGGCGTACGCCATCCTCATGGAGTCGGCGCTGTCGTTCCTCGGCCTCGGCGTCCAGCCGCCCACCGCGTCGTGGGCCGGCATGATCGCCAGCGGGCGCAACTACGTCACCTCGGCGCCCCACATCGCGACCATCCCGGGCATCGCCATCGCCATCGCGGTCCTCGGCTTCAACCTGCTCGGCGACGGCCTGCGCGACGCGCTCGACCCGCGCTCGGCCAAGTCCTGAGGCGGCGCCCGCCCCACCCGGCGCGGGCGCCAGCGGGATCGGCGCGGTGCCCGGCCATCACGCCTCGCCGGCCGCCAGCGCGACGGCCGCCGCTCACGCCTCGCCGCCCGTCAACGCGTCGCCCGCGTGCACGAACGGCCGCCCGCCGACGCCGGTCAGGGCCACGGCGCCCAAACCCGCCAGGC
>JAHYJQ010000321.1 GCA_019429025.1 Trueperaceae bacterium
CTCGGCCGCGCTCGCACGCGGCCGGCCGTTGACCCAACTGGTACGCGACTGGTATGGTCATGACGCGCTACTCGCCAGCAGTCGACGACGTCGCCGCCCAGCGGAGCCGGCGCGTCGCCTGCCGACCCAAGGAGGCCCGCATGTCCCGCACCGTCCGTGCCCTCGCCGTCTCCCTGGTCTTCGCCTTCGCGGCCGCCGCGCTGGCGCAGACCACGCTGAGCTTCTGGAGCTGGCGCACCGAAGACGTCGCCGCCTACGAGAAGTTCATCGCCGCGTTCCACGCCGAGAACCCCGACATCGACGTCACCTTCACCCCCTACCTGAACACCGAGTACAACACCATCGTCTCCACCGCACTGCAGGGCGGCGGCGGCCCCGACATCGTCCACCTGCGCGCCTACGGCGGCATGGAGCCGCTCGCCAACGCGGGGCTGCTCGTGCGCCTCGACGACAAGGTGCCCGCGCTCGCCGGCTTCGACCCGGGCATCCTGCTCGGCGCCACCAACCGCGCCGACGGCGGCGTCTACGGCGTGCCGTTCGCGCTGCAGACCGTCCAGATCCTCTACAACGTCGACATGTTCGAGCGTCTCGGGCTCGAGGAGCCCACCACCTGGGCCGAGCTCCTCGCGGTCGGCGACGCGCTGAAGGCCTCCGGCGTCTACGCGTTCGCCAACGGCACGAAGGACGGCTGGACGAACGAGACGCTGTTCGGCGCGGTCGGCCCGACCTTCTACGGCGGCACGCCCTTCTTCCAGGAGATCACCGCGGGCGAGACCGACTTCACCGACCCGAGCTTCGCCGCCGCGCTCGAGCGCATGGTGGCGCTGCGCCCCTACCTGGCCGACAACTACACCGGCGTCGGCTACACCGACATGCAGACCCTGTTCGCCTTCGAGCAGGCCGGCATGTTCGCCGCCGGTTCGTACGAGCTCGGCAACATGGCGCAGCTCAACCCGCTCCTGCGCATCGGCTCCTTCGCGGTGCCGGCCGACGACGCCGCGGCCCCCAGCGCCATCAGCTTCTACGTCGACGGCTCCTACGGCATCAACGCCAACAGCCCGCACCAGGAGGCGGCGCTGCGCTTCATCGAGTTCCTGGCCAGCCAGCAGTTCGGTCAGATGTTCACCGACGAGCTGCAGCAGATCTCGGCCGTCCCCGGCACCCTGCCGACCAGCGAGGCGCTGGCGGGCATGGTCGCGATGATGAACGAGCAGGGCACCCCGTACCTCATGCTCACCGCCTTCCGCTTCGGCCAGCCGAGCGGCTCGACGCTGCTGCAGAACGAGATGCAGGCCGTCATGGCGGGCGACAAGACCGTCGCGGACGCCGTGACCAACATCCAGCGCGGCGTCGCGGAGTGGTTCGAAGGCTTCCAGTGAGCCCCGTGTCGGCGGGGACGTAGGTCGCCGCCGACGGACCGAGCGTGGGGGGCGTGCACGGTGGCGCCCCCCACGGATCGATATCTTCGCAAGGAGCGCGATCTCCCAAGCGGATCCCGACCGTCCAGGAGGCAGGCGATGCGCGACGTCCGAAGCTGGTGGGGCAAGCACGGGCACCTCGTCCTGTTCCTGACGCCCGCCCTCGTCATCTACGGCATGTTCATGGCCTACCCGCTGATCTCGTCGCTGACGTACAGCGTGTACGAGTGGGACGGCTACCTGCGGCGCGGCTTCAACGGCCTCGACAACTTCGTCACCGTGCTGACGCGCTGGCCCTACAACGAGCGCTTCTGGGGCGCCATCTCCCACAACGTGGCGTTCTTCGTCCTCACCTTCGCCATCCAGACCACGCTCGGTCTCTTCGTCGCCGTCCTGCTGGCGCGCAAGTGGCGCGGCTTCGCCTTCTTCCAGGCCGCCTACTTCCTGCCGCACACGCTGTCGCTGGTCGTCGTCGGCTTCCTGTGGCGCATGCTGCTCAACCCCACCTGGGGCGCGGTGGGCCAGGGGCTGAAACGCGTCGGGCTGGGCGACTGGGTGCAGCCGTGGCTGGGCCAGAGCGACACGGCGCTCGTCACGATCATCCTGGTCAACGCCTGGGCGTGGCTCGGCTTCCCCATCCTGGTGTACCTGGCGGCCGTGCAGGCCATCCCCAGAGAGTTCCACGAGGCCGCGGTCGTCGACGGCGCCAGCCCGTGGCAGGACTTCCGCCACGTCACCCTGCCGCTGCTGCTGCCGACGATCGGCATGGTGACGATCCTGACCTTCATCTGGGACTTCAACGCCTTCGAGCTGGTGTTCGTCATGCAGGGGGCGTCGGGCTCGCCGTCGTACGCCACCGACCTGCTCGCCACCTTCTTCTACCGCACCGCCTTCGGCGATCCCACCACCGGCGGCGAGCCCGGCCAGATCGGCATCGCCGCCGCCATCGGCGTGCTCATGCTCATCATCATCGGCATCGTTTCCGCCTTCGGCGTGCGCTTCACGCAGCGCAGCCAGACGGAGTACTGACGTGGCCGCCAGCTCCCCCGCCTCCCGCCTCGCCGCCCGCGTCGCCATCTACCTGGTGCTCGGCGTCCTCGCCGCGGTGTTCCTCTACCCGGTCCTCCTGATGATCCTCACGGCGTTCAAGCCGACGCCGGAGATCTTCCGCAACCCCTTCGGCCTCCCCGAGTCCTGGGGCCTCGACAGCTTCGAGGAGGTGTGGCGGCGCGCCAAGTTCGGTCTCTACCTGCGCAACAGCCTGCTCATCACCGGCGCCTCCGCGCTGCTGCTGCTGGCCACCGCCGCGCCGGCCGCCTACGCGCTGGCGCGCTACAGCTTCCGGCTGCGCGGCGTGCTGTTCCTGTTCTTCCTGGCCGGCATCATGATCCCGATCCGCCTGGGGATCCTGCCGCTCTACCTGCTCATGCGCGACCTCAACCTGCTCGACACGCCGTTCTCGCTCATCCTCACCTACACCGCGTCGGGCATGCCGATGTCGGTCTTCCTGCTGTCGGTGTTCTTCCGCAACCTGCCGCGGGAGCTCGAGGACGCCGCCCGCATCGACGGCTGCACGGAGACGCAGACCTTCTGGCGCATCATGCTGCCGCTCGTGCGGCCCGGCCTGGCCACCGTGGTCATCGTCAACGTGGTGCCGTGGTGGAACGACTTCTTCTTCCCGCTGCTGTTCATCCAGAGCGACACCTGGAAGACGATCCCGCTCGGGATGCAGATCTTCTTCGGCCAGCACCTCGTCAACTGGAGCCTGGTGTTCTCCGGCATGGTGCTCGCCAGCCTGCCGCTGCTCGTCATCTACCTGCTCATGTCGCGGCAGTTCATCGCCGGCCTGACCGCCGGCGCCGTGAAGGGCTGACGCCTCGGGAGGTGACGTCATGACGGTGCTCGGCATCGATGCCCTCCTCGCCGACCCCGGCCGCTTCCTCGACGGCCGCCGCGTCGCCCTGCTGGCGAACCAGGCCTCGCTGACGGGTGACGGCGCGCCGACGCTCGAGGCGCTGCGCGCGGCGCCCGGCATCGAGCTCGTCGCCCTGCTCACCCCCGAGCACGGCTGGAGCGGCACGGAGGACGACGCGACCCCGGTCGCCGACCGGCGCGACCCGCGGACCGGCCTGCCCCTCGTCTCCCTCTACGGGC
>JAHYJQ010000322.1 GCA_019429025.1 Trueperaceae bacterium
GCATGCGATCACGTCCCGTCGGCGTCCGGCGCCCGTTCGCGGGCGCCGCGCGGGGAGCGGGGCCGCGCGGGGAGTGGGGCCGCGCGTCAAGCGTCGACGGCGGCCCCACTCGCGAGGAAGGACGGTGTTCAGAGGCCGGCGTAACCCGCGCAGATCGCGTCGCGGATGTCGTCGGAGTCCTCGAGTAGGTACGACCAGACGTAGAAGACCGGCGGGTTGAAGCGGCAGAAGGCGTCGCCGGCGAGCGGAGCCAGCTCGGCACCGAGCGCCTGCATGCTGGCGGTCTTGCCGGACAAGGAGCCGGGATCGAAGTCGCCGCGGATGCCGGCGACCATGGCGATCACCGCGCGCTCGCCCAGTGCGAGGGTCGCGCCATCGGAGCCGACAACGTAGTACAGGTCGCCGCCGGTGGCATCGGTGTCGACCTCGACCTTGGTCGACAGCAGGGGGAGTAGGCCGACGGCGGGATCGCTGAGGTCGTCATCGTCCTTCGTGGCCCACTCGAACGCGCCGACCGAGCCGAACGTCTCCCACGGCTCCAACATGCTGTCGTCAGCGCCATCGTTGACGTAGTACTCCAGGTCGGAGATGTCGACCGGCGTGTCGGAGGCGCCGACGATGTCGAGCACGTCGACCATGAAGCGACCCTGGTCGGCGGAGCCGGGGAACACGAGGTGGCGCTCGATGTTCAACCCCGCCGGCGGATTGCTCGCGGCGCAGGTCAGGATGAGGGTGCCGTCGTCGTACGAGCGCAGCGTCCCGTCGTCGAAGGCGACGTAGTCAGGGGAGTAGAGGTAACTGCCGTCCCAGGCATCGTACAGGCTGTTGTCCGGGAACTCCGCCTCGTCGATGCCGAAAACGCAGTAGACGTTGAAGACCGGTGCGTTCTCGTCGGTAGGGACATCGTTGACGATCTCGTTCGAGCCGCCCGAACGGTACGAGTGGAGGAGGGGGCCGTCGGCCGTCCCGCTCACCTTGATGGATTCGACGTCGGTGAACGTCTCGGCGAGTTCGGGGATGACCAGCGTGAAGGGCTGCTCGGGCGTGCAGGCGTTCACGACGAGCGCCACGGCTGCGAGGGCGAAGAGGACGGCGAGCGATCGGCGCATAGGACCACGACCTCGTTGAACCGGCACCCGTTCGCGGGCACCGAACGTGGAGCGGGGCCGATCGGCCATGTCGGGCAGGCGGCCCCGTTCCGGCCGCCCGGGTGTCGTGCCTCGGCACTCGGGTGCCTGAGATGATACGGCGCTCGTTGAGGACGGCGTTGTGGCATGCGCCAAATCCGCAGCTGCTCGTGGTCGCAGCGGCCACGCGGGGGCGAGTTCCGAGCCGCACCCGCGGGCTCGTGCAGGTGTCCCCGTGACGCAATCCCCCCCGCCTTCCCCGCTCGCGCGACTACCATGGACGCGTCCGCACGTGGCTGCCGCCGGGACAGGAGGACGTCAATGCGTCGTCGGCTGGGCTTGGCAAGCAGGGTGCGTTCCGTCACGTTCGTCCGCCACCGCCCCCTCGCCGTGGCCGCCTTCGCGCTGGCCACCCTGCTCGGCTGCGGCGGCCCCGCTCCGGGGCCCACGATCACCGTGCAGGGTCGCGTCGAGGTGCCGCTGGTCGGGCCGCTCGCGAACGTCCTCGTGCACCTGCAGGGGACGCTAACCGCCACCGCCGCCGACGGCACCTTCCTCATTGAGGACGTGACGGTGCCGTACACGGTCACGATTGGCGCCGCCGGGAGCGAGCCATGGGTGCATGCGTTCGAGGGCCTGACCACGCCGACGCCGGTGCTCGTGCCGCGCGGCGCGCCGGCTGTTGGGTTCTTCACGGTGCTTCGTGGCGACGTGTCGGGTGGGGCTCAGCTGCCTGACGACGAGATGGTGCTGGTGTGCGTCGAGGGGGTGGAGGTCCCGGTGCTCGGCTGCGGGCGGGCCGACGGTGGCGCCACGGCGTACGCGGCCTTCGTGGCCTGGACGGGCGCGACGGCCGTCTCGGTGAGGGTGCACGCCTTGCGCATGCGGGTGACGCCCGCGGGCTGGCCAACCGCCTACCTCGGTCGGTCGAGCTACGCTCCGATGACCTTGACGCACCTGCTGGAGGCGCAGCGCAACGTCGTGCCGATCGGGCCGATGGGTGACATCTTCGACGTGGAGGGCGCGGTGACCGTCGCCGGCGGCGGCGTGCTGGAGCTGGTGGTGGTCGGCGTGCCCGTCTCGGACACCTTGTCGCTCCCCGTGTACCGCGGGCCTTGGCCGGCCGGCGAGACCACGATCGCCGTTCCGGACTACGGCGGCGCTGGGTTCCACGTCGCCGCGCACGGTGCCTTCGGCGACCAGAACGCGCGCGCATGGGCGGCCTTCGCCGCCGGCGAGACCTTCGCGTTGTCCTTGCCGACACCGCCAGTGCCCGTCTCCCCGGACGTCGACGCGCCGGGCGTGACGGCCGCCACGCCCTTCACCGTCCTGGCGGACGCTGCCATGGCGCGTCAGTTCCACTGGGTCCCGACCATCACGGGGTCAGCCCCCGAAGTGACACTCACCACGGCCAGCACCACGGCCTACCTGCCCGACGTGGCCGCGCTCGGCATGAGCCTGGTGGTGGGGAACAACTACTTCTGGGACGTCACGTCGATCCACGCCGCCGATCTCGCGACCGCCACTCGCGTGGCGGGGGTCGACGGCTTCGCCTTCGGCATGGGCGGTCCGGGGCCCGGGACGCGGGCCGGGACGGCGGCGGGGGAGGCGCGGAGGTTCACGCTGGCGCCGTGATGTGCGGCGGTTGGCGACGCGCGTACGGTTGCCAACCTGGCCTGATGGGTTCACCATGGAGGTGCGCCGGGGACTCGCATTGGAGGGAGCATCGTGGGTCGCTCCGATCGCTCGGTCACGTGGGCGCGAGCCTGCGCACTCCTCTTTCCCTCGGTCCTCGTGTTGGCCGCTTGCGGCGGCCCGCCCGCCGGCCGAGCCGGCAGTGATGGTCGAGGGCCGGGTGGAGGCGGCGCTGGGACTGCCGATGGCCGGCGTCGTGGTCCGCAGCCAGGGGAACGTCACGACCACCGCCGCGGACGGAAGCTTCAAGCTGGCGGATCTCACCTCGCCCTACACCGTCTCGCTGAGTTCCGACGCCCCCGATCCCTGGATGCACGTGTTCGAGGGGCTCACCACCACGGCGCCCACGCCCACGCTCGTCCCCCATGCCGGCTACTTCCTGCCGCTGGCGCAGCCGACCGCCTACCAACGCACCCAGGTATCCGGGTCGCTTGCGGGCGTCGTTCCGGCCGGAACGAGGATGGTCGTGTGCGTCGAGGGCCTGGCGCACGACGTCTTCGGTTGCGACACGGTGGAGGAAGGCGGCAACAGCTATGCCTTCGAGGCGACCTGGGCCGTGGCCGGCGATGTCGAGGTGCGCCTGCACGCGCTCCTGGTCCGCGGCGACGTCGACGGTCGACCCATCGCATGCGAGAGCTATGGCACGGTCGAGCTCACGCTCAAACCGGGCGTGCCCGCCGTGCAGGTCGCCCCGGGCGGTCCGGGGTTGGCGACCGTTGACCTGAACGGTACGGTCG
>JAHYJQ010000323.1 GCA_019429025.1 Trueperaceae bacterium
GGCAGGCCGCGCTCCGCGCGCCCGCCGATGGCTTCGCGCAAGCCGCTGGCGGCCGCGCCGGCGATGGGCACGTCGGGCGCGTCGGGCGCGCGCGACGCGACGGCGTCCGCCATGTCGGCCGCCCGCGCGCGGCCGATCTCGCCGATCACGCCCGGCACCCGGGCGAGGAGAGCCGGGGCGAGCGGCGCCGGACGCGCGGCGAGCGAGCCGGAGGCCGGCGCCGCGTCAGAGGACATGGAACCCACGCAGGCCCGCCGCCTCGCTCCAAGCGACCTCGAGCGCAGCGACCGTGGCGTGCGCAGGTCCCCGGGAGAGCGCGACGAGGGCGTGCTCGATCTCGCGGCGTTCGCCCTCGAGCAGCACCTCCACGCGGCCGTCGGCGAGGTTCTCGGCGTGGCCGGCGAGACCGAGGTCGAGGGCGTGACGGCGGACGAAGGCGCGGTAGCCGACCCCCTGGACCCGGCCCCGCACGAGGATGGTGGCGCGCACGTCGGAGGCGTCGCTCATGCCCACATGCTACCTCAGGCCACTCATGCGAAGGTGGTAGGGTGACGACCAGGACGGGACTCTTCGCGTGTCGCCAGCTTGCCGGACCGACGCCGACCAGGCCCGAACCGACACCGGATGCGACGACGAACCCTCACCACCCTCACGCTGTTCGCGGCGCTGGCCCTCACGCTGGGTTGGCTGCCCAACTCGTCGTGGCTGCGGAGCACCCTCGGCTCACTGCTCGTCGATGCGGCCGCCGGCGCGAACGCGACCCTCAGCTTCGCCACGGTCTCCGGCTACGCCTGGCGCGGCCTGACGCTGACCGAGCCGCGCCTCGTGGCCGACGGCCTGGACGTCGAGGCGTCGTCCGTGTCGGTCAGCTGGTTCCTGCCGGCGCTCGTCGTCGGCGAGCTGCCCCTCCGTCTCGACGTCGAGGGCCTCGCCGGCGACGTGGAGGTGAGCAAGCTGAACGTGCCGGCGGCGGCCGGCGAGCCCGCGGCCGTCCGCGTGCGCATCGACGGGGCGAGGCTCGACGTCGCGGACCTGCGGATCGCCGAGGTCCCGTTCGATCTCCCCGACTTTCGCATCGAGCGCCTGGAGGCGACCAGCGCCGACGACGGGCGCTGGGAGCTGGCCACGTCGCTGGTGACGGCCGAGGGGCGCGTCTCGGGGAGCGTGAGCGGTCGGCTCGGCGGCGACACCTTCGAGGTGGTGGTCGCGCGCGGCGACGCGCGCGTGGCCCGCCACTGGTGGGACGGCATCGAGGCCGGTACCCTGCGCGGCGAGCTCACGATCGCGGCGGGCCTCGTCGCCGGCCGTTTCGAGGTCGAGGGCGGCGCCGTCGACGCGCTCGGCACGCCCGCGACGGACATCACGGGCCCCATCGCCTGGCGGGACGACGTCATCGAGGCCGCATGGGTGGGCACCATCGTCGGCGGGCGCTTCGACGCCGGCGGCACGGTGGACCTGGCCCGCGCGCGCTGGCAGGCGACGGCGACCGCGGAGGCGCCGCTCACGGAGACGAGCCGCGCGTTGCTCGAGCTCCTGGGGGCGCCCGGGCTCCCGAGCGCCGACGCCGGCGTCGTGCAAGCCAGCATCGCGGCCGAGGGCTGGACCGAGGCGCTGGTCTCGGCGGACGTGACGGCCGCCGGCGACTGGCTGGGTGCCGCGCTGGCGGTGGACGACCTGAGGCTGGCGTACGGCACCGCGCGGGGCCTGTCGCTGGCGATCGACGGCCGCTGGGGCGACGGACCGCTGCGGCTGCGCACGGAGGACCGCGAGGGCGCGACCGACTGGAGCGTGGAGGCCGGCCCGCTGCGGGTGCTCGGCGTGCCGGTCGAGGCGCTCGCGGCCAGCTGGACGACCGGCGACGGGCCCGTGCGCGGGCGCGCGACGGCGCGCGCCGGCGAGGAGCCGTGGTGGCTGGCGGCCGACGTCGTGCTCGATGCCGAGGGCCTGCAGGCCTACATCGACGGCAGCGCCTGGGGCGGCGGCTACACGGGCGCCTTGGCCACCGCGGCGTCCGCCGGCGCGCGCGTCGAGGGCGGCGTCACCTGGCTGACGCCCGACGAGCTGGTGACCGGCACGGCGCGCGTGGTGGCCCGCCTGAGCGGCGACCTGGGCGCGCCCAGCGTCGAGCTCGAGGTCACCGGCGACGGTGCGGTGACGCCACGCCTCGGCGGTCTGGACCTCCGTGAGCTCCTGCCCGGGCTCGACCTCCGGGGGCGGGCGAGCGCCACGCTGACGGACGGGCGACTTCAGGTCGACGCCCGCCTGGGACCCCTGGCCATCGAGATCGACGGCGACGCGTGGACCGCCGGCATCGACGAGCTGCGACTGGGCGGCGCGCTGCGGGGCGCCGTCGGACCACTCACGGCGAGCGGCAACCCGGCGGGTTGGTCGGCCACCGCGCGCACCCGTGTCGCCTCGGGGACGCCGGTACCGGGGGGTTCCGAAGCGCTCTGGAGCGTGGCCGACGAGGTCGCGTGGCGGATCGACGGCGGGCCCGACGGCTGGACGGCGGACGGCGACGAGGGCCGCTGGCGACTGACCTCGGACGGCGGCGGCAGCTGGACCGTCGACGGCGCGCCCGTCGCCTGGCTCGGGCGACCCGCGACCCTGGACGCTCGGGGCACGTTCACCTCCCTCGCCGCCACCGTCACCCTGCCCGACCTCGTCGCGAGCGCCGACTGGGACGACGGCTCGTTGCGCGCGTCGATCGTGGGCGGCGGCGAGCGGTTGGACGGCCACTGGCGGCCCGGTGGGCGCATCGACGTCGACGGCGGTCTCGATCTCGGGATCGCGCTGCGCGGCATGGTCGAGCTCGACGGCGTGGCGAGCCTCGCCGCGGCGTGGGACACCGCCCGCGACGACCTGCCGCGCGGCGCGGCGACGCTGAACGTGGCGGCGCCGTGGCCCGCCACGATCGCCCTGTCGGGCGACGGGACGGCGGCCAGCTGGGAAGCGGCGAGCGAGCTCGCCGGCCTGCCCGTGGTGACCTCCGGCGGGTGGCGACCGGGCGCGCCGGAGCCGCTCCTGGGCACGCTCTCCTGGGGCGACCTCGCCGTGTTGCGCATCGACGCCGACGGCGCCTCGGGCGCCGGGACGTGGCCGGGCTGGGGCGCCGCGGGCGTGCGGGTCGAGGCGCAGCCGTGGCGCCTGCGGCTGACGGGCGCGGGCGCGGGCGAGGTGGCGTTCGGCGCGTCGCGCGCCACCTTCGACCTCGCGGAGCCACGACTCGCGGCGGAGGTCGACCTCGGCCTGTCGTGGGGCGGCGGGCCGGCCCGCGTGACGGGGCAAGTCGGCTGGTCGGCCGCCCGGCCTGAAGGGGAGCTGGCGGCGACGCTCGAGATCGCCGGCGGCGGGCGCGCCAGCATCGTCGGCGACCTCGACGGCGTCGCGGCGACGCTCGCCGGCCCCGTCGCCGCCTGGGCTTCGGCGGTCAGCCCGCTGTTGGCCGCCGACGGTGAGGCGGCGCTCGCCGGCGAGCTCACGGGCACGCTGGGGTGGGCACCTGGGTCGTTGCCCGAGCTGCGCGCCGACTGGCAC
>JAHYJQ010000010.1 GCA_019429025.1 Trueperaceae bacterium
GTGGCCCGCTTCGCGCTCCCGGCCGACGAGGGCGCCGACCGGCTCGGGCAGGGGGCGGGGACGCACCGCGCGCGCCGCGCCCGTGCCCTGTCGCCCGCGGAGGCGGGCGCGCGCCTCCGCGGACGTGGCCGCCAGGTCGAGGTCGAACCCCAGCGCCTCTTCCCGCACGCGCCTGGCATGGTCGCTGCCGACGGCGAGCAGCAGCGTGTGGAGCCGCGCGAGGTCCTCGGGCTCCGGGGCCAGCTCGGTCAGCCGCTGCGCCCCCTCGGCGTGGGCCGCCGCGGCACGCCAGCGTCCGCCCCGGGCGAGCGCCTCGCCGCGGCGAAGCCGCGCGCGGTACAGGCGCAGGGCGAGGAACTCGCGCGTCCTGAAGACCCACTCCTCGAGCTCGGCGCCCAGCAGGGGCGGCGCGATGCCAGCCAGGAACGGCCCCCGGTCGCCGAGCTCGGCGACCGCGTCGGGCGCGCGCTGCAGGGCATCGAGGAGCTCTGCCGCGTCGCACGTCACGCGCGTCCACACGTGCGTGCGGTCGGCCTGCACCGCGCCGGGGGCGCCGGCGCGCAGCTGGCTCAGGGCGACGGTCAGGCTGCCGAGCGGGTCGCGGGCGCGTGGCCAGAACAGTGCCGCCAGGTGGCGCCGCTCCTGCCTGCCCTCGATGGCGAGGTACGCCAAGAGCATCAGCGGTTTGGGGCGGGTGAAGGCGGCGCCCTCGAGCGCCAACCCGCCCAGCGTGATGACCCGCATGGTCCTGGCACCATAGCGGCGCCGGCGCGGAGGCGGCGTCGTCCCGTCGACGCGGCCGCGACCGTCCGGCCGCCATGGGCGCGTGATCGCGTGCGTGGCGGTGATGCCCCGTTCGGGGTGCGTTAGGGGGTCATGCGGCACGTTGGTTCCCGTACGACCGGGGGTGGTCCCGATCCACGGCGTCCGCCCCGGAGAGGAGTCAGCCATGACGATGACCGCCACCGAACGCAACGGCATCGACACCGCTCGCCTGGTCGCCACCATCGAGGCGATCGAGCAGGACCCGAGCCTCGCCCGCTTCAACTTCCGGGCGTCGAGCGCCTGGCAGGGCGGCGGCCGCTCGCGCACGGCGATCCAGGGGTTCTACGGCGCGGGCCGCGAGGACGACTCGCGTCCGCAACCCCTCGTCCTCGAGGGCGACGAGCCGCCCGTGTTGCTGGGCACGAACACCGCCCCGAACGCCGTGGAGACCGTGTTGCACGCCCTGGCGTCGTGCCTCACGGTGGGCTTCGTCTACAACGCGGCCGCCCGCGGCATCGACGTGCGCGCCATGGACCTCGACCTCGAGGGCGACCTCGACCTGCGCCCGTTCCTCGGCCTCGACGACGAGGAACGCCCCGGCTTCCAGCGGATCGACGTGCGCTACCGCGTCGACACCGACGCCCCGCGCGAACAGGTGGAGGACCTGTGCGCCTACGTGCAGCGCACTTCGCCCGTCCTGGACGTGCTCACCAAGCCCGTGCCGGTGAAGGTCTCGCTCGCGGGCTGAGCGCCGCCTGACCACGGCCGAAGTTCGCCGCTGCGCCCCGGGGGTCCATCCCGGGGCGCCGCCTACGTGTCGTCGGCACTCATGGTCGGCGTCCTGGCGATGGCCATGCTCGAGCGGCCGCACTTCTGGATCGCCAACGGCGTGTTCGCGGCCTTCGTGGCGGGCGGGCTGGCGAGCGCCGGCGTCAAGCTGGCGGCCTACCGCCGGGGCTTCTCGCCGTGGGCAAGCCGACGCGCGTGGAGATGACGGGCGCGCGGCCGTAGGCTTGGGCATGCCCGCAACGAACGACGAGGTCGTCGTCCTCACCGGCGCGAACAGCGGCATCGGCCTGGCGCTCGCGCGCGCCCTGCATGCCGAGGGCAGGCGCGTCGCCTGCCTGGACCTGACCGGTGACCAGCTGGATGGGCTCCGCTTCCTCGCCTGCGACGTCACCGTCCCCGCGGAGGTCGAGGGCGTCATCGAGGCGCTCACGCGCACGCTGGCGATCGAGTTCGCGCCGGGCGGTGCTCACGCCCGGCCCGGCGGAGGCCGTCGGCGTGTTCCTGGCGCGGCTCATCCCGGGTCCCATGGGCGCCTTTCTCAGTTCACGCGCGGCTGCGGCGGCGCGCGAGGCCGAGCGGCAAGCGCGAGACGGCGACCGCCCGCGCTGAGCCGGCCCACCGCGGCGCCGTTCTCGGAGTCCGCTCAGCCCTTCCGGCGCGACCCCGCGAACACCCCGCCCGAGAACCCGCCGATGCCGAGCATGAAGCCGAAGTCGTACCAACGGCCGAGGTTGGGTACGGCGTAGACGCGCACGGCGTCGCTGAAGACGCTGACGATGAACGTCACCGGCGCGATGAAGCCGTGCCACAGGCCGAGTCAGAGGCCCGTCGCCGTGTCCGGCGGCCGCGCGTACACTGAGGGTGACCGGCCCGCGCTCGGCCACCTGAGGCGCCCAACGGCACCGAGCCTTCGAGGGCGCCGCCGCGCCGAGGCGCGCCGCAGGAGGACGGCATGGATGGGATGACGATCCTGGCGATCGTGCTGTTGCTCTACGGGGCCCTGTGTCTCGGGCTCGCGCTCTTCAAGGCGCCGGCCGCGATCTGGAACATGGGCAAGATCGAGGGCTTCAAGAAGCTCCTCGGCGAGGTCGGCACGCAGGTGTTCATCGGCGTGTGGGGCGTCGCGGCCGTCGCGATCGGCGTCTGGCTGCTGGTGCGGTAGGGGCCGGGTCGCTGACCGCGGAGGGTCGGATGCCGTCGGGGCGCAGTTTGGTGTCGTCCTGTACAGTGGCGCATGCGCATCCTGGTCCTCGGTGGCGACGGCTTTTGCGGTTGGCCCACCTCACTGCATCTCGCCGACCTCGGACACGAGGTCGTCATCGTCGACAACCTCTCGCGGCGCGCCATCGAGCACGAGCTCGAGGCTTACTCGTTGACGCCCATCGCGCCGCTCGGCACGCGCCTGCGCGTGTGGCACGACCTGGGCGGCGCTCCCATGCGCTTCGAGCGCCTCGACGTGGCGCGCGAGTACGAGCGCCTGCTCGCGCTGCTCGAGCGGGAGCGCCCCGACGCCATCGTGCACTTCGCCGAGCAGCGCGCGGCGCCGTACTCGATGAAGTCGAGCCGCCACAAGCGCTACACCGTCGACAACAACCTCAATGCCACCCACAACGTGCTGGCCGCCGTCGTGGAGAGCGGCGTCGACGCCCACCTGGCGCACCTGGGAACGATGGGCGTGTACGGCTACGGCACGGCAGGCATGAAGATCCCGGAGGGCTACCTGCCCGTCGAGCTCGTCGGCGAGGACGGCACGCGCGTGAGGCAGGAGATCCTCTACCCGGCCAACCCCGGCAGCATCTACCACATGACCAAGACGCAGGACCAGCTGTTCTTCGCGTACTACGCCAAGAACGACGGCCTGCGGATCACCGATCTGCACCAGGGGATCGTGTGGGGCACGAACACGCCGCAGACCCTGCGAGACGAGCGGCTCATCAACCGCTTCGACTACGACGGCGATTACGGCACCGTGCTGAACCGCTTCCTCATGCAGGCCGCGGTCGGCTACCCGCTCACCGTGCACGGCAGCGGTGGCCAGACGCGCGCCTTCATCCACATCCGCGACACCGTCCGCTGCGTTCAGCTGGCGCTGGAGAACCCGCCGGAGCGCGGCGAGCGCGTGCGGATCCTCAACCAGATGACCGAGACGCACCGCGTGCGCGATCTCGCGGAGATGGTCGCGCGGTCGACGGGCGCGACGGTCGCGAACGTGCCCAATCCGCGCAACGAGGCCGCCGAGAACGACCTCGAGGTCGCCAACGACCTCTTCATCGGTCTCGGGCTCGAGCCGACCACGCTCGACGCGGGGCTGCTGTCCGAGGTCACCGACGTGGCGCGCCGCTACGCGCACCGTGCCGACCTGAGCAAGATCCCGTGCACCAGCACCTGGACCCGCCGTCAGGCGGCCGGGGCGCCGGTCGGGGTCGAGGTGAGCGAGCCGACGCCTGCCCCGGAGCCGGTGCGTCGAACGGCGTGACCGGCCACGGGGGAGCCGTGCGTGTGAACCGGCTCGACCCCGCCGCACCGACGTGATCCGACCCCGGGCCGGGTAGGCGGGACGGCTTCTCTCCCGAGAGGACCGCTTCTCCGCCCTGGTGGACATCGCCGACGAGAAGGGGACGAGCGGTTCGCTCGACGGACGCCCCGCCCCGCGCCGAGCGCACGCCCGGCTCCTCAATAATGTGATATCATTTTGCTACCGACGCGCGAGGCGCGCCCAGAGGCCAGGAGGAGCCATGACCCCCCACGACGTCTCACCCTTCGCCCTCGACATGCCCGCCCCCGAGGTCCGCGAGCGTCCCGCCCCGGCGCTGACCGGGCTCCCCGGCCTCCGCTTCGTCAACCCGTTCACCACCCGCCGCAAGGTGAGCACCCGCATCCGCAACCACGAGACGACCGTCTCCAAGGTCAACGACGCCGACGGCAACCCCATCGAGATCGCGGTGGTGGTGGTGTGGCAGGTCGAGGGCACCGCGCGCGCCGTCTTCGAGGTCGACGACTTCGTGCAGTTCGTCACCGTGCAGGCGGAGACGGCCGTGCGCCAGATCGCCACGAGCTACCCCTACGACGCCCGCGAGGACGGCCAGCTCTCGCTGCGCGACAGCGCCGAGGAGATCACCGAGAAGCTGTCGCAGGAGGTCGCCAACCGCGTCGCCGCGGCCGGCGTCAAGATCGTCGAGTCGCGCATCACCCACCTCGCCTACGCCAAGGAGATCGCCCAGGCGATGCTGCAGCGGCAACAGGCCGGCGCGGTCGTCGCCGCCCGGCAGCTCATCGTCGAGGGCGCCGTCGGCATGGTCGAGATGGCGCTGGAACGCCTCGAGCAGCGCAGCGTCGTGGAGCTCGACGACGAGCGCCGCGCCGCCATGGTCAGCAACCTGCTGGTCGTGCTGTGCGGCACGCAGGCCACCCAGCCCGTGGTGAACACCGGCACCCTCTACGGCTGAGCCGCATCCGGTGACGGCGAAGGCGCGCAAGCCCGTCCTGCTACGGCTCGACCCGGCGGTCCACGACGCGCTGGCGCGCTGGGCGGCGGACGAGCTGCGCAGCGCCAACGCCCAGATCGAGTTCCTGCTGCGCCGCGCGCTCGCCCAGGCGGGCAGGCTGCCCGACGACGTCGGCGGCCTCCCCAAGCGCGGCCGGCCCCCCAAGGGCCCCCATCCCTCGCCGCCGGAAGGTCCGGCAGCCAAGGATGACAGCGAGGAGTGAACCCATGACCCGACGACTCGTCCCACTCGTCCTAGCCCTACTCGCCAGCCTGGCGCTCGGGCAGGCCGACCCCACCGGCGCCTGGCGCGGCGCGCTCGGCCCCGGCGTCATCGACCTCGAGATCCGCGTCGCCATCACCGCCGACGGCGACGCCTGGGCCGGCACGATCGACATCCCCGCCCAGGGCCTGTTCGGCTACCCGCTCGCCGAGTTCGCGCTCGACGGCAGCGACATCGCCTTCGTCATGCCGGGCATCCCCGGCGACCCGGCGTTCGCGGGCGTCGTGGACGGCGACCGCATCGAGGGCACCTTCACGCAGAGCGGCCAGGCGCTGCCGTTCCTGCTGGAACGCGACACCGACCCCGGCGCCGGCGGCTCGCTGCGGCCGCAGGAGCCCCAGCCGCCCTTCCCCTACCTCGAGGAGGAGGTGGCGTACGCCAGTGGCGACGTCACCCTGGCCGGCACCCTCACCCTGCCGACCGGCGACGCGCGCGTGCCCGCCCTCCTGCAGATCACCGGCAGCGGCGCCCAGGACCGCAACGAGGAGATCCTCGGCCACAAGCCCTTCCTGGTCATCGCCGACCACCTCACGCGCGCCGGCTACGCCGTGCTGCGCGTCGACGACCGCGGCGTGGGCGGCAGCACCGGCGACGACGCGCTCGCCACCTACGACGACATGCTCGGCGACGTCCTCGCCGGCGTGGCGTGGCTGCGCGCCCACCCGCGCATCGACGCCGAGCGCGTGGGCCTGCTGGGCCACAGCCAGGGCGGGTTCCTGGCGCCGGCCGCCGCGATCGAGCCCGACGCCGGCATCGCCTTCGTCATCCTGATGGCGGGGCCCGCCGTGGACGGGTACTCGGTGTTGGTCGCGCAGAACGAGCTCATCCTCGAGCTCGCCATGCGCACGGCCGACCCGAGCGTTTCCGACGAGGCGATCGCCGCCGTCGTGGCGTCCCAGATCGGCTTCCTGGACGCCCTGTACCCGCTGCTCGTGGCCGGCGACGCCGATGGCATCCACGCGCTCGTGCGCGAACGGGTCGAGTCCGAGATGGCGGCCATCCCGGTCGAGCAGCGGCCCGACGAGGCGGCGCTCGAGCAGCTCATCGCGGTCAACGCGGAGGGCACCGCCGCCCCGGCGTTCCGCTCCTTCGTGACCTTCGATCCGCAGCCGCTGCTGCGCCAGCTCACCGTGCCGACCCTGGCGCTGTTCGGCGGCCTCGACCTGCAGGTGCCCGCCGAGCAGAGCGAGGGCCCCATGCGCGAGGCGCTCGCCGCCGCCGGTAACCCGGACGCCACCGTGATCACGTTCCCCGGTCTCAACCACCTCATGCAGCCGGCCACGACCGGCAACGTCGACGAGTACGGGGCCATCGACATCACCATCGACCCCGTGGTGCTCGACACGCTCGCCGACTGGCTGCAGGAGCGGTTCCCGGCGCGCTGAGCGCGCCACCCCAGCGGTAGCGCGGACCGCGACGGCCGGGCGGGTTGGTATGGGCCCCTCGGCCGCCGCGCCGCCCTCTTGGAGGCGAAGCCATGGACCCGGTCGTGAGCGTCGAGGGGCTGCGCAAGGCGTACGGCCCCGTGATCGCCGCCGACGACGTCACCTTCGCGGTGGCGCCCGGCGAGGTCTTCGGCATGGTCGGCCCCAACGGGGCCGGCAAGACGACGATCCTGGAGTGCGTGACCGGTCTGCGGCGCGTCGGCCTCGACGACCGGCCCCACGCGCGCGTGTTTGCGCTCTCCGGCGGCCAGCGCCAGCGGCTCTTCATCGCCCTCGCCCTGGTGCACGAGCCCGAGGTCGTGCTGCTCGACGAGCTCACGACCGGGCTCGACCCGCAGGCGCGCCGCGACGCCTGGTCGCTGGTTCGCGAGATCCGCGAACGCGGCGCCACCGTGATCCTCACCACCCACTACATGGAGCAGGCTGAACGGCTGTGTGAGCGGGTCGCCATCGTCGACCGCGGGCGCATCGTCGCGCGCCTCGAGCGCCTCGGGGACCGGGTGATCGTGTCGGTCCGCGGCGTCGGCACGGTCGGCCGCGTCACCACCGCGCTGGAGGAGGCCGGGGTGGCGTTCGACGAACTGCGGGTCGAGCGCCCCACGCTCGAGGACGTGTTCCTGGCGCGGACGGGCGGCGCGTACGCAGGTGCCCATCCACGGGATGGCGGCGCGGTACCCGGCGGCGGCGATCCACGCGACGCCGGCCGCGGCGCCGCGGCCGCCGAGAGGGAGCCATGATGCGCGCCTTCCGCTCGCTCGCCGCGGTGCTCGCCAAGCTGGCCCTGCGCGAGCCGTTGGGCGTGTTCTTCACGCTGCTCCTGCCGGCAGGACTGGTCGCGCTCTTCGGCCTCGCCTTCGGCAACGCCCCGATCCCCCTGGGGGAAGGCCGCGGCGGCATGGACCACCAGTTGCCCGCGATCGCCGCATGGGTCTTCGCCATGACCGGCCTGTTCACGGTCCCGATGGCGCTGCTCGGCCGGCGCGACGCAGGCACGCTGCGGCGCTTCCAGGTCACGCCGCTGCGGCCCGCCACCTACCTGGCCGCCGACATCGTCGTCCACCTCGGGCAGGCGCTGCTCGGGATCGCGCTGCTGTTCGCGGTGGGCGCCTGGGCCTTCGGCGCCCGTGGCGGCGGCTCCCCGCTTGTGGTCGTCGGCGCGGCCCAACTCAACCCCCTGTACCACGCGGTGACGCTGTTGCGGGGCGCGTGGTTCGGGGAGTCGTGGAGCGCGGTGGCGGGGTCGGCGGCGGCCGTCATCGCGGGTCTGCTGGTCGTCGCCGCGGCCTTCGCGGCGTGGCGCTTCCGGTGGGAGGCCTGAGGCAGGCTCGTCCGTGGCCGTGACCGCCGCGGACGCCGTCAGCGCCAGCGTCGCGCGCATGGCGCCGCTCCCCCGCGCTATCGTCCGTGCCATGCCGGCCACCCCGATCGAGCAGACCGAGCGCGTCGCCCGTGCGGCCGCCGCCCTGCTGGGTGGGGAGGTCGCCCACGCGCAACCCCTCGGCGGCGGCTGCCTCGAGGACGTGACGCGCGTGACGCTGCGGGACGGCCGCCGGGTAGTGGCGAAGGGCGGGCCGGCGCCGCGCGTCGAGGCGGCGATGCTCGGCGTCCTGCGCGGCGCAGGGGCGCCCGCGCCGGCCGTGCTCGCGGTCGACGACGCGCTGCTGGTCATGGAGGAGCGACCTCGGCGAGGTGCGGTCGCCGACGCCTGGGGCGACCTGGGACGCGTGCTCGCCAACCTGCACGCCGCCGAGGCCGAACGCTACGGTTGGGAGGCAGACTACGCCTACGGCCCCGTCGCGCTCCCCAACGCCCCGACCGACGACTGGCCCGCGTTCTGGGCCGAGCGCCGGCTGCTGGCGCACGCCGACGCGCTGCCGACCGACCTCGCGCGCCGCGTGGCCGCGCTGGCCGCCGGGCTCCCTTCGCGGCTGCCGGCGCGCCCGCGTCCGTCGCTGCTGCACGGCGACCTGTGGGGCGGGAACGTGCTGGTCGACGGCGACCGCGTGAGCGCCCTGATCGACCCGGCCTGCTACCACGGGCACGGCGAGGTCGACCTGGCGATGCTCACCCTGTTCGACCGGCCCGACGCGCGCTTCTTCGACGCCTACCCGGTCGCGGCGGACTGGCGCGAGCGGCGCCCGATCTACCAGCTGTGGCCGGCGATCGTACACCTGTTGCTGTTCGGCGATGGCTACCGCGGGATGGTGGAGCGGCTGCTGCGGGAGGCCGGGGGCTGAGGGCCGGTTCGCAGGGCGTTGAGCCAGGCATCGACAGGCCGTACATTGGACGCATGAGACCCACCGTCGACGACATCCGCCGTACCGTCGCGCTCCCCATGGCGCGTCGCGGTGTCGTCCGTGCAAGCGTCTTTGGGTCGTTCGCGCGTGGCGATGCGACGGAGTCCAGCGACATCGACTTCCTGGTGGAGTTCGAACCGGGCCGGACGCTGGTGGATCTCTCGGGTCTTCGTCTGGACCTGTGCGAAGCCTTCGGACGCGACGTCGACGTGGCGACGCCTGGCTCGCTTCATCCGCAGTTGCGTGATCGGGTCCTTCGGGAACTCGTTGCCATCCTATGAGGCGAAGCGTCAGTATCCTTCTTCGCGAGATCCTGACAGCCATCGGGCTGCTGAGGCAGTACACCGATGGAGTGACCTACGACCAGTTCCTTCTCAGCACCGAGAAGCAGGACTCGTTGCTGCGTCGGCTCGAGATCATCGGGGAGGCGGTCAAGGGCATCCCAAACGAGCTCCGCGCCACCCATCCCGATGTTCCCTGGCGTGAGATCGCTGGTGCCCGCGACGTGTTGGTCCACGAGTACTTCCGCGTTGACCTCAGGATGACGTGGGACATGGTCCACCAGGACCTCCCGCTGCTGGAAACGCAGGTAACGCACATGCTCGACGAGATCGAGCGCGCTGGTGACGGGGACGGGTGAAGACGACCTCGTCGCTGGGGCCCTGTCGGTTGGCGCTTGCGCCGGCTTTCTCGGTCCGCATCCTGGCGATGCCTCGTTACCCGGGTATGCGAAGCGGTGCACCTGCGCCACTGCCGCTGAGCGAGGCCGGGTTACCCTCCTGAACACCGCGAACCGGGCGCCCGCGCGCCCCCAGGGGGTCCCCGCATGCACATCCTCGTCCTAGGCGGCACGCGTTTCGTCGGCCTGCACGTGGTGGAGGCGGCCCTGGCCGCCGGCCACCGGGTCGACGTCTTCTCCCGCGGCAGCTCGCCGATCCCGCCGGGCACGCGCCACGTGAAGGGCGACCGCGACGGCGACCTCGCCGGGCTCGACGGCGAGTGGGACGCGGTCGTCGACGTCAGCGCCTACCTCCCGCGGCAGGTCCGCGCGAGCGCCGAGCGGCTGTCCGGCCGCGCGCGGCGCTACCTCTTCGTCTCCACGGCCGCGGTCTACGACGCCGACAGGGCCGCGCCGCCGGCGCGCGAGGACGCGGCGCTGCGCACGCTCGCCGACCCGACCAGCGAGACGATCGACGGCGAGACCTACGGCGGCCTCAAGGTCCTGTGCGAGCGCGCGGCCGAGGAGGCGTTCGCCGGCGAGGTGCTGTCGATCCGGCCCACCTTCGTCGTCGGGCCGTACGACTACACCGACCGGTTCACGTGGTGGCTGCGGCGCGTGCGTCGCGGCGGTCGGATGGTCGCGCCGGTCGATCCGTCGCTGCCGCTGGCCTTCGTCGATGGGCGCGATCTGGGCCGCTTCGCCGTGCGCCTGGCAGAGGGCGACGCGGTCGGTGCGGTGAACGCCAGCGGCCCGGCGGCGCGGACGACCTGGGGCGAGGTCCTCGCGCTCGCGCGCGATGTGACGGGGTCGGACGCCGACTTCGAGTGGCTGCCCGAGGCCTTCTTGCGGGAACGGGGCGCGTTGCCGTCAGGTCTGCCGATGGTCGTCCCGGTCCCCTGGCGCGGGGTCGAGCCGTTCGCGCTCGAGCGCGCACATCGCCTCGGGCTCGAGCATACCGACGTCGCCGCCACCATCCGCGACACGCTCGCCTGGCACGACGCGCACGGCGAGGCGACCGCGGGCATGGACGACGAGACGGAGGCCGAGCTGCTGCGTGCCTGGGACGGGCGGTAGGCGGTGCAGCCCCGCGTCGGCGCGCGTGGCACCGCGAGTGAGGCGGGGGCCGCAGGAGGGAGCACCCCATGAAGATCACCGTCGAGACGTACGTCCGCGCCCCGTTCTCGTCACGCATGGAGGCCAAGGACGGCAGCACGGGCGTCGATGTCGGGGGGACCTACACCGAGGTCGTGCCGCAGGAGCGCATCGCGTACGCGATGGAGGACGGGCGCACGGTGGTCGTCGACTTCGCGGCCGAGGAGGCGGGCGTCCGCGTGCGCGAGACCTTCGACGCCGAGGCGACGAACCCGATGGAGCTGCAACGACAGGGATGGCAGGCGATCCTGGACGACTTCGCTCGCTACGTCGAGGCGGGCAGGGTCGCATCGTGAGCGGTGGCGAGGGCGCACACGCCATCGATGCGTACCTCGCTGGGTTCGAGGGCGAGGCCCGCGCGGCCCTCGACGAGTTGCGCGCCCTCTTGCGCGACGCGGTGCCGGGCGCGACCGAGACGATGGCGTACGGCATCCCGACCCTCGACCTGCACGGCAAGCACGTGGTCCACTTCGCCGGCTACGCTCGCCACGTCGGCCTCTACCCGACGCCGAGCGGCATGGCGGCCTTCGACGCGGAGCTCGCACGCTACGCGCGCGGCAAGGGGTCGGTGCGCTTCCCGTTGGGCGAGCCGTTGCCGGCCGACCTCATCCGCCGGATCGCGGCGTTCCGGGTGGACGAGGCGACGGCGGCTGCCCGTGCGCGCAGGGGGTGAGCGGGCCGCACGAGTGCGTTCGCCCCGGCCGCCATGTTCGTACGGAGCCTGCTGGGCTGCACGTCAGGAGGTCGAGGTGGCGACCCAGCTCACGCTCCGCATGGACGAGCGCCTGATCGAGGCGGCGAAGCGCCACGCCGCGGCCCGGGGTACGTCGGTGTCGCGGATGGTCGCGGCGCTCGACGCGGGCTTCGGCGACCTCGAGGGCGGGGTCCTGCACGAGGCCGGCCTCGTGGCCGATGATGTACGGCCGCTGGAACGGCAACGCTGCAGCAGCAGCACCGGCGGGTAGAGCCACCACCAGCGCGGGTCGGGCGTGGCGGCGCACGCGCTGCCTCACGGAGTCGCGGCGGTTCGCCGTGCGGCGCGCAGCGTTCGGGGCTTGCGCTGCGTATCGTTCTGGCATATACACGGAGCGTGGCCGAGGACATCTTCGAGCCCCTGGTTCGATGCACGGGCTTCGACTGGGACGACGCGAACGCTCCGAAGCTGCGCGAGCGCCACGAGGTGTCGCAGAGCGAGTGCGAACAGGTCTCTCTCGCCGAGCCGCTCCTCGTGGCGTGGGACGAGCGGCACTCGCAGCTCGAGGAACGCTGGGCTGCGCTCGGCCGAACGTTCGAGGGGCAAAGGCTGTTGGTCGTGTTCACCGTTCGTGGCGAGCGAATCCACCCGGTCTCGGCGCGGGACATGAGCCGAAGGGAGCGCCTGCGATATGCGGAAGCCGAAGCTGAAGACGGTGCCTAGGTTCGAAACCGAGGCCGAGGAGCGGGTGTTCTGGTCGGAGCACGACACGACCGAGTACTTCGACTGGTCGCAGGCGCGGAAGGTGGTGCTGCCGGAGTTGCGGCCGTCGACGACGGCCATCTCGATGCGGCTTCCCGTTCCGCTGCTCACGGAGTTGAAGCGCCTCGCGCACGAACGAGACGTTCCCTACCAGAGCCTGATGAAGGTGTACCTGGCGGAGCGCGTCGCTCAGGAGCGGCGACTGCGGCGGCAGAAGGCCTGACGCGGGCGTGGGCCCCTGTCGACTGCGCGGATCGTCATGGCGGTGGTGCCTGCTTGGCTGCTTCCGACGCCGGGGACGGGACGATGCAGTAGGTCATTCGCTTCGGCGAACGTCGGCGCGCCGGTCCGCTAAGCTGGACTGGCCATGGCGGAGTGCATTCGCTTCGTGTGCGACGGCTGCGGCCACGCGATCGAGGCGTGGTCCGACGGGAACCCGTACTACCTGGACCCGGTCCGCGGGAAGGTCTACGCCTACCACCCCCACCACGACGAGCTGGCGCGGTGCATCGGCAACGACGCTCCGCACCTGTGCCTCGCCTGCGGCGCGGAGGTGATGGTGGACTCGCGCGAGCCGACCCGCGTGTGCTCGTCGTGTGGCGCCGAGGCGCTGGTCGACACCTTCGAGCTCGAGGGCCGGCCGTGCCCCGCGTGCAAGGCGGGGCGCTTCGCGCGGGATCCGGCGTTCTTCTGCGTCTCGTGACGCCCGATCCACTGGTGCGCCGGGCGACGGAGGCCGACATCCCCGGCATCCGCGCGGTGCTGGCGGAGACCTGGCGCGACACCTACGGCGCGTTCCTGCCGCCCGAGGCGATCGAGCGCGCCATCGCGGCGTGGCACACCCCGCGCGTGCTGGCGGCCGAGCTGGCGCGGGTGAGCACGTTCGCGGCCGTCGCGGAGGACGAGGCCGGGATCGTCGGCGTGGTGACGGCGCGCGGTCGGCCGCAGGTGGTCGAGGATGGCGGGCACCGGCGCTGCGGTGGCGTCCTCGGGCAACCACAGCCGGGCGGCCAACCTCGTTCCGTCGGTCAGCGGGATCCACTCGTGCTCGAACGCGCGAACTGCGCGCGGGAACGACTCGACGATCTTCATCTGACTCCAGGTCGATCGGCGCTGCGAAGTGCCTTGGGGCTGGCTGAATGCGGCGACGGGGCGATGGCACTTCGCAGCGGCGCGGCGGCGCCTGGTTCGAAGCCCTCAGCCAAAGGAACGGTTCACCCTACACCATGCTCGCGCGTCGCCGCGCCGTCACATCACCGTCACCGTGGGTGAGCGCGACCGTGGCCAGCCGCTCGGCGGCGACGGACTCAGGGACGATCGAGATTCACTCGGGCGGGGCGGCGACGGGCTACAGGATGCCACCCGCGATCGGCACGTTGATGCCGGTGATGTAGCTCGCGCCGTCACCGAGGAGGAACGCCACGGCCGCCGGAACCTCATCGACGCTACCGTAACGGCGCAACGGCACCGCTCCGATCATCTGCTCGGCGACGACCGCCGGGTCGCCATCGTAGTACTGGCTGCCGGCCGCGGCCTGCAACTCGACCTGGCGTGTCCACATGAATCCTGGCCCCATGAACGCCGGTGAGATGGCGTTCACCCTGATGCCGTGGGGAGCAAGATCCTTCGAGGCCACCTGCGTCATGCCGAGGATCGCTGCCTTGGAGCTCGCGTACGCGATCATGTTCGGGGGTCCGCCGACGGCGGCCATGCTCGCCATGTTGACGACCGAGCCACCTCCGTTCGCGGCCATGTGGCGCGCGAAGGCCCGCAGCACGAGGAAGGCCCCCAGCACGTTGACCCTGTGCACGGCGACGAAATCGTCGGCAGGGTATTCGAGCACGGGTCGGAACGCTCCTTGGATGCCGGCGTTGTTGAACAGGTGGCGGATCACGCCGTGTCTTTCCGTGATGGCGGCGACGACACCGTCGACGGCAGACTCGTCGGTGACGTCACAGTGCCAGGACGACGCACGAATGCCGTCGGCTTCGAGGCTCGTCGTCGCCGCCTGGAGCTTGGCGGCGTCGACGTCGAGCAGGGCGACGGTGGCGCCCTGCCGACCGAGGTGGCGAGCGGTCGCGAGACCGATGTCGCCGGCGCCGCCCGTGATCGCAACCACGCGGCCGTCGAAACGAGTGTCAGGTGTCGGTGTGGTCGTCATGTCCATCCTCCGGCTGTGCCCAAGCTGGGCGAGCGTGTCGACTTGCGCGATCGGTCGGGAAACGAGGGCGCTCAGCCACGTTGCACCGTGGGTTCCGAGGCGTCGGCCGAGGGGGATGCGCTGCCTGGACGCCACTCGCCAGGCGAGACGCACGCGACGAAGTGATCGGCGCCGACGGCTTCGAGCGGCGGGCGCGTCTCGCGGCCGGGATCACGCGTAGCGTGATGGCCACGAGGCCATTTTTTGGTACTTCATGACACCTCCTCGCTCGATCCTCTGGTCACAAGACGCGGACTCCGGGCATGGAGGCACGAACGAACGCGGGTGTGCGTGACAGGATGACTGCACACGAGATCGCCGGTGTCAAGATTGGGTCGGCCCACCATCTACGTACAGAATCTGCTACGCTGTACGTCAGGAGGTCGCCGTGGCGACGAAGCTCACGCTCCGCCTGGACGAGCGCCTGATCGCAGCGGCGAAGCGCCACGCCGCGGCCCGGGGTACGTCGGTATCGCGGATGGTCGCGGCGTACGTCGAGGCGTTGGAGGCGCTCGATGCCGGCGACCTCGGGAGCGGTGACTTGCCCGCTCCGTCGGCCCGCGTTCGCGCCCTCGTCGGCGTGCTGCCCCGCACACCCGACCCGGAGGCGGTGTACCGGGCGCACCTGGAACGCAAGCACGCATGAGGATCCTGGTCGACACCAACGTCGTGCTCGACGTGCTGATGGCGCGCCGACCGCACGTGGACCATGCCCTCGCCGTCTTCGCCCTGGTGGATTCTGGTCGGGTGAGGGGCGTCCTCGGCGCCACGACGATCACGACGGTCTTTTACCTGGCGGCCAAGGGCGTCGGGGTCACCCAAGCGCGGGCGCACGTGCGGTCGCTACTCGATCTGTTCGACGTCGCCTCGGTGGATCGTGCCGTGCTGGTCGCGGCGCTCGAGGCTGGCTTCGACGACTTCGAGGACGGTGTCCTGCACGAGGCCGCCGTGGTCGCCGGGGTGGACGCGATCGTGTCCCGCGACGGCGCCGGGTTCGCGGCGGCGTCGCTGCCCGTGTTCACGCCATCGGCGTTCCTGGCCGCCGTGCGCGGCGACCCTTGCTGAGATCGTGGGCATCGCCCTCACCCGCGCCCACCAACGCGCCGAACCGCCGCGCGTCGGGCCGCGCCATGCGCCGCTCGAAAACGTCGCGGGTCAGGAGGTGGACGGCGGAGCATAGCCGGCCGATCCGCGGGTACGTCTCCGACACGTGGCCGACGACCTCGAAGCCGACCTCGCGCAGGAAGGGCAGGGCGGCGCCGTTCGCGACGGGCTCGACCACCGTGGTGGCCAGCAGCGCGTCGTGGCGTCGCATCGCGTCGACCATGTGGTGGAACGCCAGGCGCGCGCTACCCCAGGCGCGGCCCGGTCGCGCGACGAGCTGGTCGAAGTAGGCGAGGCGCGCAAGCTCGAAACGCGCCACCAGCTCGGCCGGGACGTCGGCGTGCCCGCGCTGCTCCCACAGCTCCGAGGCGCGGAAGGCGTCGTCGTCGAGGACCACCGAGAAGGCGTCGATGCCGCCGTCGGCAGCGAGCGAAACCATCACGCGGCCGTGGGCGACGTGCTCGCGGTATTGGGCGCGGTCCGAGCCCAGCAGGAAGCCGCCCGGGGCGCCGGCCGGGGCGTCGTCGCGCCAGGCGCGGGCCTCGCGCAGGGCCAAGAGGCAGTCGAGGTCGGCAGGTTCGCCCATTCGGACGGTGCGATGGCCGCAGCCCTGGGGCTGTTCCACGCCGCCGGGGTTGGTCGGGTGGTCGCCCCCCGCCGCGGCCATCGGCTCAGTCCTCCCAGCGCACGAACAGGTGCGGGGTGGGGTCGGCGTCCTTGGCGTAGACGATCGTCGGCCCCGCCAGTTGCTGCAGGATCGCGCGCCAGTAGCGGTCGGTGTCCTGGTTCTTGACGCGGAACGGCTCGGGCAGCTCCTGGCGGCGCTCGGGGAGCTGGTACCAGGGGACGTTGGGGGCCATGTGGTGGCTGGCGTGTTGGTTGAAGTTCAGCCACAGCCACGACAGCGCGCCGTGCTGGCGCAGCGCGCGCACGTTGAAGCGGGTGTGCTCGCCGATCGTGGTGTGGTAGTGGAAGACGTACACCAGCAGCGACCACACCCACGCGAACGCCAGGAAGGGGTAGAGCCAGGCGAAGCGCCAGGCGTCCCAGCCGAGGACGAGCCCCAGGCCGATCACGAACGCGAAGCAGGCGAGCTGCTGCGCCCACGCGACGGCGCGGTCGCGGTCGCCCCAGCGCTTGAAGGCCGGCGACACGCGCTCCGCGTGGCGCGTGGGCACGAACAGGAAGATGATCACCGACGCGACCGAGTGCAGGAAGTAGCCACCGGCGAACACGCCCAGGTACCACAGCAGCGTGTAGTACGCCCGCACCAGCGGGGTGAGGGGCCACGGCGACACGAACACGTCGAGCGCCGAGGTGTGGTGGTCGCGGCGGTTGAAGCCGTGGTGGAACATGTGGACCTGCCGGTAGATGCGCACCGGGATCAGGATCGGGAGCATCATGAGCTGCCCCAGCAGGTCGTTGCGCAGCGCGTCCCCGGGGACCAGTTTCCGGTGCGAGGCCTCGTGGCCGATGATGTACAGCCGCTGGAACAACAGCGCCTGCAGCAGCAGCACCGGCGGATAGAGCCACCACCAGCGGGCGTCGGCCGTGGTCGCGCCCGCGATGGCGATCGCGGCCCAGGCGGTCGCGACGAGCAGCGCCACCGTCTCGATCAGCAGGCGGGCGGTGATGACGGCGTGCGATCGCGCGGCGGGCATGGCCACCTCCGGGTGCGTCGAGCGCCGCAGTATACGCAGGCCGCGAAGTCGACCGCCGCGGCGGGCCCGGGGCGCCGGATGAGGGCGCGATGTCCGATCGGGCGCCCGCATAGGGCACCCCTCTGTCGTCGCGATGCAGGTCGGCGACCCGCGCTGCCACTACCATGGTCCGCACATGCCGCAGTCGGCGCTCGTCGAACGCCACGAGCAGCTCGGGTCGCTGCAAGCGCTCCTGAGTGAGGCCGCCAAGGGCCGGGGTGCCATGGTGTTCGTCGGCGGCGAGGCCGGGATCGGCAAGTCGGCGCTGGTGCAGCGCTTCTGCGGGGACGCTGCTGCGAGTTGTCGGGTGTTGACCGGTGGTTCAGCCTCGGCGAGAACGCGGCTGCTGAGGCCGCCAGCGTCGAGGCGATCGAGGTGCTCGAGGGTGTGCCCGCGGGGGCCGCGCTGGCGCGCGCGTACCGCTACCAGGCCGCCCTGCGCATGCTCGACCGCGACACCGACGCCGCCATCGACTGGGGGAAGCGCGCCATCGATCTCGCGACGACCGTCGGTGACCCGAGTGTCCTCGCGGGTGCGCACGGTACGGTGGCGGCTTCGATCCTCCTCCAAGGGCGACGCGACTACGTGGCGGACTTCGAGCGCTCCATCGAGCTGGCTCGAGAGCACGGCCTCCACGTGCTGCACGCGAACGCCCACGGCAACCGCGGCTCCGGAGCCGGCGAGCTGTACCGCTTCGACGAGGCCGAGCGCTACCTGCGCCTGTCGCTGCAGGTCGCCGAGCAGCACGACCTGGAGTCGCAGGCGTCGTACGCCCTCGCGTGGCTCGGCCTGACCCACGTCTACCAGGGCCGTTGGGACGAGGCCGGGGCGGCCATCGAGTGCACGCTGGGACGCCCTACAGCGCCTGGCACCGGTGCGTGCGGCTCGGGCCGAGGCAGCCTGGTACCAGGGCGACCTGGACCGGGTGGGTAGCGAGGCCGCGGCCACGTACGAGGTGGCCGTGCGGGCCCGGCACCCCTGGTTCGTGGGCGAGCTCGGCTACTGGCGCTCGCTGGTGGGCGACCTCGACGAACTCCCGGCCTGGGCCGCCGAGCCCTTCGCGCTGCAGGTGCGAGGCCGGCCGGTGGCCGCGGCCGCCGCGTGGACCGCGCTCGGCTGTCCCTTCGAGTGCGCGCGGGCGATGGCCGAGAGCACGGTCGAACGCGAGGTGCGCGACGCCATCGCGGCGTTCGACCGGCTGGGCGCACGCCTTGCGGGCCAGCAGGCTCGGGCGCGCTTGCAGGGACTCGGTGCCGAGCAGATCCCGCGCGGTCCACGCGAGCGGACGCGACGGCATCCCGCAGGCTTGACGCCCCGCGAGGCGCAGGTGCTCGCCGGGTTGGCAGCGGGGTTGTCGAACGCGCAGATCGCGGCGCGTCACGGCGTCAGCCTGCGCACGGTCGAGCATCAGGTCTCGTCCGTGCTGGCCAAACTCGGCGTCGCCACGCGCGGGGCCGCGATCGCGGCGGCCCACCGCCGCGGCCTGGTTCCCCCAACGTAGGTACTGCGCGGCCCCCGTGTGGGTGGCACCGCCGATGCGCGCCCGCGGCCGTTCGCCGCAGGATGGCCGCACGCCGGCCGGCGAACCCATGCAGGAGGTACCACCATGCCGCGCTACGTGATCGAATGCCACTTCCCCGACGGCCTCGCCATCCCCGCCACGCCCGCAGGCGCTGCGGCCTGCCTGAACGTCGTCGACGTCATCGCGGACCACGGGGTGACCTGGGTCCACTCCTACGTCAGCGAGGACAAGCGCGCGACCTACTGCGTCTACGACGGCCCGAACCCGGAGGCCGTGAGAGCCGCTGCCCGGTCCACCGACCTCCCGGGCGACAAGATCACCAAGGTGACCGTGCTCGACCCGTACTTCCACCACTGAAACGGCTCAGGGCGAGTCCGCTGGTGCCGGCACCCAGGCGGGGCCGACACCACCGGGCCGCCTCCGCACTGCAAGGAGACGCCATGACCTCCAGGCCCCGCATGACCCGAACGTGGATCGCCGCCATCGCCCTCGTCGCCGCCATGGTGGCCACCGTGCACGCCCAGGTCGAGCCCACCCTCGAGCAACTCGTCGCCCTCCGCGACGTCCTGGCGCCCTTCGAGCAGGTCGACGACGCGCTGGCCGCAGGGTTCGAGCAGTTCGGCAACTGCATGAGCGGCCCGCAGGGGGCCCAGGGCATCCACTTCACGAACGGTGAACGGATCGGCGACCCGGACCTCGATGCCTTACGGCCCGAGGTCCTGACGTACGAGCCGCGGCCGGACGGCAGCCTGCGCCTCATCGGCGCCGAGTACCTGGTGTTCCAGCAGGCCTGGCACGACGCCGGCCACGCCGCCGCCCCCGTCCTGCTCGGACGAGAGTTCTCGCTCAACACGACGCTGCTGGACGAACCGTTCTACGCCCTCCACGTATGGGTGTGGCAGTACAACCCGCTCGGCATCTTCGCGAACTGGAACCCGCTGATCAGCTGCGAGCACGACGTGGCAGCCGGCCACTGACGCCGGCGTCGATCGCTCAGGCCGGCTCATCGAACGGCGCCTGTTGCTCGCGAACCGGGCGGCCCACGTGGCCGCCACCGGTCCCTCGTCGTCGCTGCTCCTTGAGCGCGGCGACGAGGTCCACCCGGTCGTCTCTCCGGTGATCGTCGACGGCGGGAAGACAGAGCGCGGCCCGGGAGGCTCGCAATCCCATCGGTGGTCTCACGTCGTTGCGCTGCTGTCGGGTACGCTCGGCGTCACCATGGCGGAATGCGTTCGGTTGCACCTCTGCCTCGCGTGCGGCGCGGCGCGGGAACCGGAGTTCTTCTGCAACTCGTGACGCCCGGGCCGCAGGTGCGCCGCGCAACGGAGGCCGACATCCCCGGCATCCGCACGGTGCTGGCGGAGACCTGGCGCGACACGTACGGCGCGTTCCTGCCGCCCGAGGCGATCGAGCGCGCCATCGCGGCGTGGCACACCCCGCGCGTGCTGGCGGCCGAGCTGGCGCGGGCGAGCACGTTCGCGGCCGTCGCGGAGGACGAGGCCGGGATCGTCGGCGTGGTGACGGCGCGCGGTCGGCCGCAGGTGGTCGAGGTCGCGCGGCTGTACGTCCGCCCGGGCGCGCAACGACGCGGGACCGGCGGTCGGCTGCTCGCGGCAGCGCTCGCGGCCTTCCCCGGCCGGACGCGGGCGCGGCTGGAGGTCGAGGCAGAGAACGCGAAGGGGCGGGCGTTCTACCTCAAGGCGGGGTTCGTGGCGGTAGAGGAGCGCTCGGTCGAGGTGTCCGGGACGGCGTTGCGCTTGATCGTCATGGAGTCGAGCCTGGGTACCGCCGCAGCGTCCCGCCGACCCTGACGCGCTGGTGATCTCACGGCTTTAGTCTGGAGACACCGGCCGGCCCGGTACGCGGGCGGCCGCGCGTCCGGACGGTGGGGTTTCCCATGAGCGTGCTCTGGTGGGTACTCGGCGCGATCGGCCTGCTCGTCGTCTTGGTGGCGGCGGTCGTCGTCGGTGCGCTCGTGTCCGTCATCCGGGTGGAGGGCCGCGCGGGACCCGAGGGGGTGTCGGGCCGCGGCCGCTGGGGCGTGCTCGGCGTCGAGGCCGAGCCGGGCGACGGGCACGCGGTGTTCCGCCTGCTGGGCCTGCGCATCGCGCGCAAGCCGCTGAAACGTGGCGGATCCGAGGCCTCGGGCGCGGCCAAGGGGGAGAAGGAGCCGGAGGAGCGCGAACGCAAGCGCAAGCCGGATCGAGCCCGGCTCCCGCTGGCCGCCTTCCGTCGCCTGGCGCGCACGGCGTGGCGCGAGGGGCGCCGGATGCTCGGGCACCTGCAGGTCGACCGGCTGCGGCTGCGCGCGGTGATCGCGAGCGACGACCCCGCCTGGACCGGCGAGGCCTTCGGGCTCGGCTGCGTCGTCGCCGATGCGATCCGCGCGGCGTGGCCACACGCGGACGTGCGCCTGGGGGTCGACTTCACGGCGGCGGAGCCGAGCGGTTCGGCCGAGCTCGCGTTGCGGCTGCGGCCGGTCTGGCTGGTGCCCGGCGCGGCCCGCATCGGCTGGGCGGTGTGGCGGGAACGACGCCGGTCGCGGCATGCGCGTAGGGCGCATGTCGCGCGTAGGACGCGCGGCACGACCGGCTGGGAGAGGAGAGCCTGGAGATGACGGTAGCGAAGGAGTTCATGGAGGGCCTGCTGGGCGAGTTCCGCCAGCTGGCGGCGACGGAGACGATCCTGGGCGCGCCGATGACGTTCGACGGCGTCACGATCGTCCCGGTCATCCGCATCGCGGTCGGCGTCGGCGCCGGCGGCGGGGAGGGCGCGGTCACGGCCTCGAAGGACACGGGGCCGAAGGGCACCGGCGTGGGCGGGGGCGGCGGCGTGCGCGTCGAGCCCGCGGCGTTCATCGTCCTCAAGGACGGCGACGTGCAGATCATGGCGGCCCCCGGCCGCGGCGGCCGCCTCGCGGAGGCGTTCGAGCACCTGCCGGATCTGGTCACCAAGGTGATGGCGTCCCGCAAGGAGAAGGGTGAGAAGGGGGGGAAGCCAGAGGAGAGCTGACGTCGCGAGCGGCTCAGTTCAGTTCCGCGCGCAGCGGATCGAAGAACTGACGCCACGCCAGCGCGCCGGGCGATGGCTGGTCCTGCACGCGCACGAGCGCCGGCGGGAGGCGCAGCGGCACGGCGCGCGGCGGCGGCGCCCCGAACGCCAGCAGGCCGACCACGACGGCGGTGACCAGCCGTCGTCGCAGGTGTCGCAGCGCCAGTTCCAGCATCTCTTGGCAGGTTACGCGATGCCGCGGCGGGGAACGGTTCGTACGGGCATGATGGGTGCCATCGGGAAGGGCACGGCATGCGCATCGAGTTCGAGGGCGGGGTTTGGCAGTGGCGCGGCCCCGCGCCGTTCTACTTCGTGACGGTCCCCGAGGACGACAGCCGCGAGCTGAAGGCCGTGTCCGGCGCGGTGACCTACGGCTGGGGGATGATCCCGGTCACGGCGCGCATCGGGTCGACGACGTGGAAGACGTCGCTGTTTCCGAAGGACGATCGCTACCTCGTTCCGCTGAAGGTCGCGGTGCGCAGGGCCGAGGGGCTCGCCGAGGGTGATGAGGTGGGCCTCGTGCTGGAGGTGTGGTAGGCGAGGCGGCGCGCCGGAGGCCACGCATGGGCTCGCTGAGCGCCTCGCCCGCGACCAGGATATGTTGGCCGCCGAGGTACCCGAGACGACCGCGTGCCCTGGGACTACTGTGTCATGAGTGTTGGGTGTGGTCGCTGCCGCAGGTGGGGCAGCGTGGCAGGTTCTGCACGAGGGCGTGAGCGAGCAGCATGCGTTGGGTGGTGATGGAGGCTGGGGTGTGCCGGGTCCGGGTCGTCCGCGGAAGCCTGAGCGTGAGTTCGCTGTTGCTGACTTGTTGGGGGTCGGGTTCTTGGCGGCGTTCTTTCCGCCTGCGCTGGTGGATCGGGTGTTGCTGGAGGCGGGGCGGGTGGAGCAGCGTTCTCGTCTGTTGCCGTCGAAGTTGGTCGTGTATTACGTGCTGGCGATGGCGTTGTACGCCGCGGAGGGGTACCGGGAGTTGTTCCGGTTGCTGACGGAGGGGTTGCGGGCGCTCGATCCGTCCCTGGTGGTGACGGTGCCGCAGAAGTCGGCGTTCTCGAAGGCGCGTGAGCGGGTGGGTTCGGTGCCGCTGCGGCGCTTGTTCGAGGAGATCGCCGTGCCGTTGGCGGAGGCGGGGACGGTGGGCGCGTGGTACCGCTCGTGGCGTCTGATGAGCGTCGATGGGAGCACGCTGGAGGTGCCGGACACGCCGGAGAACGAAGCGGCGTTCGGTCGTCCGGGGGTGTCGCGGGGTGAGCGGAGCGCCTACCCGCGGGTACGGTGGGTGGCGTTGGGTGAGGTCGGCACGCGCGCCATCGTCGGCCTCAACGTGGGCGCGTACAGCGAGGCTGAAGTGATGCTCGCCAAGCCGTTGCTCGCGCGCCTGGAGCCGGGCATGCTGTGCATCTGCGATCGGGCGTACCTCGGGTTCGATGCCTGGCAGCAGGCGCGCGAGAGGGGCGCCGAGCTGCTCTGGCGTGTCAAGCACAACACCGTCTTCCGCGTCGAGGAGCGCCTCCCTGACGGGTCGTTCCTGAGCCAGCTGTACGCGAGCCCGGTTGATCGCCGCAAGGGCTTGCCGGGCGTTCGCGTTCGCGTCATCGAGTACGCGCTCGATGACCCGGGGAGGCCGCAGGCGGCGGAGTCGTACCGCTTGGCGACGACGATCTTGGATCCCAGCCTGGCGCCTGCCGAGGAGCTGGCGGCGCTGTACGCCAAGCGTTGGGACGTCGAGATCAGCATCAAGGAGGTCAAGATCAGCCAGGGGCGACCCCAGCTGGTGCTGCGCAGCCGTAAGCCGGACGGCGTCATCCAGGAGCTCTACGGTTTCGCCTGCGTGCACTACGCCATCCGCTGGTTGCTGCACCAGGCGGCGCTCGGCGCCAACGTCGATCCCGACCGGCTCTCCTTCACTGGCGGCCTGCGCGCCCTGCGGCGCAAGCTCTCGCGACCCGAGGGCTTTTCCCCCCAAGAGCTGGGCCAAGCTGATCGCTGAGGCCATCGACGAAGTCGGCCAGGAACAGGGCCAACCACGCTTGCGAGCCAACCCTCGTGAGGTCAAGCGTGCCGTGACCTACTACCCACCCAAACGCGCCAAGCACGCCAACTGGCCGCAACCGACCAAGAACCCAGAACAAGCCATCGTCATCCTAAAGTGAACGGCATTGGCGTTAACCCACAGATCGACGGCAGCGAGCGTTGCCCGATTCTCGCGCCGCAGGACGTTTGGGCGGTCGACATTATTTCGACGCCACTGGCGATGTCAGCTTCGTGGAGATCCTGACGGTCACCGTTGGTTCTCCAAGACGTGCGTCGCCTGTTCGACGGGCCGGAGGTTCATTGCGAAGGACGTAATCGACGTCCTGGTGGAATTGATTGTCGGCTCCGGGCGTCCAAGCGCGTGCGGAGCGGCGACGGTCGGGAGTTGGTGCGTGCGTGTTCGTGACGTTCCTCGGCGCGGTCGGCGTGCGGAAGCTGTTCATCGAGCCGGGTGCGCCGTGGCGAACTCCAAACCCGTTCGCAGCAACGTTCCACGCCCGCGTGCGCGCCGGGTTGAACGCTCAGGAGTCTTTCTAGAGTGTCTGGCCGATGGTCGGGGCGGTGGTTGAACGAGGAGCGGCCGCACGGCGCGCTCCGCGACGCCACCCCGATCGAGGTCTCAAGCCGGACTGCGCAAGGTACGCTGTCACCGATACCCCCACGGTGACAGGAACAAAGGACGGGTCCACTCAGAAGTCCTCAGACGCATGAACTAAGTGTGGGCGACTACGTTCCTCACGATCCAAGGTGGTTGTCACCCTTCGTACCGGGAACAACATGCAATAGCGCCGCCAGCAGTAGATTCACACCGGGGATCAGCCAAAGAAGCAGCCAGGTGCCGCTTCGGCCGACGTCGTGTAGTCGCCGAATCCCAAGTGACACGATGCCATACGTGAAGACGGTGATCATTGCGAACCCCAAGGTCGCGTCCAGACCCATGACAATGCTCTCTGGCAAGAGCGTGGATGGACTCGGCAAACCAAGGCGTTCAACACCCATAAGGGATACTTCAATCGTAAAAATGATACCGAACCACATCAGGGTCCACACGAACAGGCCCTTGAGGTATCGGATCCGATCAATGCGACCTGAAAGAGATACCGGCACCCAGGGAGGTAACTGCTCAGCAAGCACACTCGCCCGCGATGTCACAGTGTCGCGGAAGGCTCGACTGAAGAGCGCCAACAGAACGACGCCAAAACAGGCAAGAATGACCAGCTCCCAGACCCCGTATGGACCTATCCGCATGAAGGAAGCATAGCAGGCGCGGGCAATCATAGGCCTCGTGTCGGTCCGCAGCTCTCATGAGTGCGCAACGCCGTTGCAGTCGACGTCTGGGGGACGTTATCGCGGGCATCGGGTCTCCGCGTGGCCTTCAACTCGTACCCGGTCGTCTGCTAGCTGGTTGTGCGTGGCCTCCCGTGGTCTGCAATGCAGAGTGGAGCGCAGCGCCGCAGAATGGCCGTCAAGTTCGACTCCTTGCCGTGCTCCTAATCGCAACGACTGTGGACGCCTCGAGGTGATTCCCAGCCTTTTGAGTGTGGGTGGTCGTCGATGATGATGGGATGGTGCGATGTCCCTTTCATTCCGACAATCGCAGTGAATAGGCTTACCGTAGGTCACGGAGACTCGTGGGTCGGTGTTGGCTCGGAACTTCATGCATGGGAGGAACCCTGGTGTTCTGTACAAACTGCGGCAAAGAAGTAAACCCAGAGGCGGTTGCATGCTTGCACTGCGGACTGCCACCGCGGAAGAAGAACAACTTCTGCCACAGTTGTGGTGTTCCAGTGAATGATGAGCAGATCGTGTGCGTGAAGTGTGGTGTCAGCTTGGCTCGGCGCGGCACCGGCGCCGAGCCATTGCGGAGCCTCTACGAGCAACCCAAGAACCGGATGACGGCAGGGCTTCTCTCTCTGCTGCTTGGGGGGATCGGGGCGCATAAGTTCTACCTTGGTAGTTGGGGTTGGGGCCTGGTGTACCTGGTATTCGTGTGGACGTACATTCCAGTCATCGTAGGTGTTGTTGAGGGCATCATTCTCCTTTCGATGAGTGATGAGCAGTTTCACGAGCGTTACCCTGCAAGCACTCAGCAGGCGTTCAGATGGTAGGTAGCGGAATCGGCAACAAGCAGTGAGGTGAGCGGTCGACGCCGACCAGATAGCTCGCTTCGCAAGGTCGCGCGCAGGCCGCCAGCCGTGAACGACTCCGTCTGAAACGCACGATGAGGCCAAGAGGTTCTCCGCCAGATTCTGTGGTTCGCTGGATCTTGCGAGTGGCGCCTGCCACGTGAGGTTGGCCGGGTTAGCCCGGCTGGCCGTTGCTTGGTCGTGATCAGGACGGCAATGTCCGCAAGGGAGTGACGAGCGGCGGACGCGGAGTGCCGGTCTCGACCAGGTAGCCCATACGTTTGTCACCAGGATTGCAGCCCGACGTGCGTGGCGCAAGCGTCGCGCGTGATTGGCAGTGATGCGAGTGTAAGCGACCGCTTCAAGCGGGCGTAGCGCCATGGGTTCACGATTGGCTAGTGTCATGTCACACGTGGTCTGTCGGTTAGGGGTGGTAGGTTCCTCTTGACGTGTTGCGCGTTAGGAGGATGTCGTGGCGAAGCGGTATCGGGTGACGTTGACGAGCGCGGAGCGAGCCGAGCTGGAGGCGTTGACGCGGAGGGGCGCTCACGCCTCTCGGCTGGTCATCAACGCTTTGATCTTGCTCGATTGCGACGAGGGTGAGGCGAGCGAGCGGCGGCTCGCGAACGAGGCGATCG
>JAHYJQ010000324.1 GCA_019429025.1 Trueperaceae bacterium
GGGCCGAGCAGCGCCATGTCCTGGGCCAGGTAGGCGACGACCGCCGTGTCGAGCGTCAGGGGCCGGTACCCGTGCCCCACGTAGTCGACGGGCAGGCCGCCCGCATCGTGACGCCACTGGAGGGCGTGCAGCGCGCCCGGCAGCATCGTGGCACCCAGCCACGACAGGTGGTCGAACTGGAATGCGCCGGTGTTGGTGTCCGCGTCGGTCTCGGCGCGGACCGCCTCGGACCCGAAGGCCACGCGCGTCAGGTGCCCGGCCGGCTGCGGGAAGTTCGTGCCTCCGGACACGGTGCCCGAGACCGCGACGTCGTGCGGCACGCCAGGTTGCGGGCCGACCATGACCAACACGGGGTCGTCCAGCGTCAGCCCGAGGTAGGTCACGCTGAAGGGGTCCGAGGCGTGGAACAGCGTGACGTCGTACGGCGGCGAGACGTCGGGCACCGTGAAGCGGCCGTCGGGACCGCTGGTCGTCTCGGGCAGCCCGTGCACGGCCAGCCGCGTGCTGGGCAGCGGCTGACCGTCCGCCGCCAGGACGATGCCGGAGATCGTCATGCTGGCGTCCACCGTCACGGTCGTGCTGCGCTGGGCGGAGCCGGCGGCGTTGGTGGCGGTAAGCGTGTAGCTGGTCGTGACGGACGGGTCCACGTACACCTGGGTCGTGCCGGTCACGCTGCCGACCGTCGGCGCGATGGCCAGCGTGGTCGCGCCGGTCACGCTCCACGACAGCCGGCTCGGCTGCCCGGCGTGGACGGTCGGGGGATCGGCCTCGAAGGACTCGATCGTGGGTGGCACGCTGGGGGGCGCGCTCTGGCACGCGGCCAGCAGCAGCACCGGGAGCCACCAGCGGATGCGTCGTCTCATGCGGCCCCTCCCTTCGGGTCGAGGTTCGCGCTCAACACAGCGTCCAGATGCGGATGCGCACCACGGCCGAGCGGACGTTGCCGGCCGAGTCGGTGGCGGTCAGCGTGATCGTGTGCGTCACGCCCTCGCAGACGTCGTTGGAGTAGAGGCGCACGTCGACGCCGGTCCCGGTACCCAGGATCGCGGGCTGGATCGTCGTAAGGTCGGTCGTCCACACGAGCGCGCTGCCCGTGAGGTTGCCGTCCTCCGGGTCGACCGCGGTGCCGGTGAGGGTGACGTCCTTGTACCAGAGGTTGGGGCCGGCCTCGTACCCGTCGTAGACGAGGTCGACGTCGCCGGACGGCTGGGTGATCGTCACCACGGGCGGCTGCCCCGCGCAGACCTCGATGCCGATGTTGACCCAGTCCTCGGCCCACAGGCCGAGCTCGTCGGTGGCCTTGGCGACGACCTGGTAGGCGCCCGTGCTGGGGAAGCTGCGCGTGACCGTCTTGCCGGTCGCGAAGGTGGAGCCCGTGCCGACGCGCCACGCCACGCGGGCGTCGGGCAGGGTGGCGCCGATCTCGTTGAGGTCGATCACGGTGGCGCGGAAGGTGATCGTCTCGTTGGTGCAGAAGTTGCCGGCCAGGGGGTAGTACACGTCGATCGTCGGCGGGTCGTTGACCACGGTGAGGCTCACGGTCGCGCTGGCAGTGTTGCCCTGCGGGTCGACGGCCCGCGCGGTGATCACGTGGGCCCCGTAGTTCAGGCCGCCGGTGTTGTAGGTCAGCGAGGCGCCCGTGCCCAGCACGCCGTTGACGTTGCTCGACCAGGTCACCACCACGTCCATGCCCTCGGGGTCGACCACGTCGGCCTGGAAGTGGACGTTGCTCGAGCGCCGGCTGAAGTCCTGACCGGGCGTCGGGCTGACGATGGCGATCGTGGGCGGCTCGCCGGGGTAGAGCCGGTTCACGGCGGCGATGTCGCCGGCGCTGAGGTGCGAGTTCTGGCCGAAGGCGGCGTCCGGGTCGAGCGACGAGATCGTCGGCCCGACGCAGTTGTTGCTGGCGTCCTTCCTGCAGAACGCCCACCAGGGGTAGTGCATGAGCGAGTCGTAGTCGTAGGCGCCGATGTCGAAGGCGAGGTCGGTCGTCTCGAAGTTGTGCTTCTTGTCGTTGACGATGTTGTTCCAGTGGATCTGCACGAAGCCGTTGCGGTCGTGACGGGTGTGCTCGTGCTTGAGGCCGACCGCGTGAAGGAGTTCGTGCGCCACCGTCCAGACGTTGTTGCAGCCGGTCGCGGAGAGCCAGACGCCCTGCGCACCGCTCTCGCGACCGACCTTCGCCGAGCAGCCGCTGCCGCTCTGGATCCGCAGGTAGTCGCTCTGGCCGCTGCGGGGAACGAACCGCACCGCCGTGACGGCCTCGATCTCGTCCATCGCCGTGCGGATCGTGGTCCGCATGACGGCGTTCTCGTCCGCGGGCGTCGCCGCATCGTCCCAGTCGTTGGCGAAGACGTACGGCACGACGGCATTGGGCCAGCGGTAGTTCTCGCAGTGCCAGTTGATGCCCAGGAAGCGCCAACACACGCGCCGGTACAGGGCAGTTCCCTCGGGCGTGATCTCGATCTCCTCGGCGTCGTCCAGCGACGCGAAGTCGGACGCCAGTCCGATCACCATGTCGCCTTCGAAGATCGCGAGGCCGTCGATGATCTCGTAGGTGAAGGTGAAGGGTTGACCGGTGGGATCGGGGAGGGTCACGGTGCGCACCTCGCCGATCACCCCGGGCGCATGCTCGAGGGTCGGAGAAGAACGGTAATCGCCGCCGTTCGTCGTGCCCTGCTGGCAACTCGTCGCCAACCACAGCACCACGACGGCCGCGCCGAGAACCGCACGCAGCGCGCGCTTGCTTCGTCGTTGGGGCATATCGTGCTCCTCTACGGTTCGGAGGAGCGCCGTGCCCGGCGTTCGTACCTCGTCGAGCCGCCGGATGCACCGGCCGTCGGGAGCGCCACGGCGGCCACGTCGACGGCCGGGGCGCTCGCGTTCTGCGCATGGGCGGCGGTTCGGCGCGGACCGAGCGTCAGGCGACGCGCCCGCTCCGCGGGACGTCGGACCACGAACTCGGTCTCGCCACTCGGCCCCCTTCGTCGTCAGCACGATGGCAGCACGACGCGAACGTGGGTGAGGCGCCACGCGTGCGCGCGCGCCTGCAGGGGCAGCGCGGTCGCCGCGCCGGGGTCACCCGGCGAGCGGCGCGACGCGACGGCCGCGGGCTGTCGCTACACCCTCCGTGTAGAGCCGCTGCCTCGCGAGGTCAAGAGACGAACGTCCCGCGCCACCTGGATGGGTCGCGTCGCCGCAACCCTCGCGGCGACCTCGGGTTCCACTGGACGCCCCACGGACCCCGGGACGCACGCCGCTCACACGCCGCCGTAGCATGAGCGCATCGCCCCTACGACGCGCGGCCCCCGGCGGCCTCCGCCCGTCGCGAACCGTCCCGCCGCCTCGTCCCCGGAGGACCGCCATGCCCGAGCAACCCCAGACCGCCGGCCAACAGCACGGACGCCGCTCGTGGGCCGAGCCCTGGAAGATCAAGATGGTCGAGCCGCTCTCGATGACGACCCGCGAGCAGCGCGAGGCCGCGCTGGAGGGCGCGGGCTACAACACCT
>JAHYJQ010000325.1 GCA_019429025.1 Trueperaceae bacterium
CCGGGCTGGTCGGCTTCGACGCCATGCGGGCGCTGGCCGACGACGACGCGCTGGCCCTGCCGGTGGTGAGCCACCCGGCGTTCCACGGCAGCTTCGTCGCCTCGCCGGAGCAGGGCATCTCGCACCACGTGCTGTACGGCGGCCTGCAGCGCCTCGCCGGCGCGGACGCCAGCATCTTCCCGAACGTGGGTGGTCGCTTCGCCTTCAGCGCCGACGAGTGCCGCGAGATCGCGGACGGCTGCAACGACGGCTTCGGCGGGCTCGCGCCGATCTTCGCGACGCCCGGCGGCGGGATGCAGCTCGACAGCGTGCCGCGCATGCGCGACCTGTACGGCGACCGGGTGATCTACCTGGTGGGCGGCGGGCTCCACCGCGGCGCCGGGCCCTTCGACGAGACGGTCGCCGTGCTGCTGGCGGCGCTGGGTCGAACCGCGCGCTGACGCACGCGGCGGCGGTCGTCAGTCGACCAGGGCGCGAGCCGTCGGTTCGTCCGTGATGAGCATGTCGAGGGTGCCGCCGGCGAGGACCGCGCGGATCGCCTCGACCTTGTGCGGCCCGCCGGCGACGCCGATCACGCGGGAGATCGCGGACAGGCTCTCCAGGTCGATGCCGACGATGCGGTCGTGGATCTCGAGCTCCAGCGGTCGGCCGCGAAGGTCGAGGAAGCGACCCAATACGTCGCCGACCGCGCCCCGCGCCCGGTACCCGGCCAGCTCCTCGTTGGACAGGTAGCCACCGCGGACGAGGCTGGCGTCCTCCTCGAGCGCACCGATGCCGATGAGGGCGTAGTCGGCCTTGCGCGCCATCGCGATCACCTCCTGCACCGCCGGCTCGCGCAGCAGCGCCCTGGCCGTGGCCGCCCGCGACGTGATGAGCGGCGACGGGATCATGTGCAACCGTCCGGCCTGGGCGATCGGCGCGCTCAGGCCGCCGATCATCTGGAGGTAGGTGCTGACGCCGCCGGTGAGGGTGACGACCGACGCGCCGGTGTGGCCGAGCAGGTAGCCGAGGCGCTTCAGCGTGCGCGTGACGGTGTCGCCCCAGCCGATGGCGAGGACGCTGCCGTCGGCGATGAAGTTCATCAGGTAGGACGCGGCCGCCTGCGTCAGGCGTTCGTTGACGGCGAGCGGCGCCTCGTCCTCGCCCCGGGGTGGCTCGAGGGCGGGGATGACGATCGCCTCGTCCAGCCGGTGCCGTTCGCGCAGCCGCCCCTCGAGCTCGAGGCAGCCGCGGTGCTTCGAGTGGATCGTGATGCCGATGACGCCGGCGCGCTTGGCGCGGTCGAGCAGCCGCGAGACCTTGATGCGCGAGACGCCGAGGCGGCGGCCGATCTCGTCCTGGGTCAGGCCGTCGTGGTGGTAGTACCAGGCGACGCGGCTGAGCAGCTGCTCGTCGTCGGGCTCCACGGCGCCGTCGATGTCGTAGGGCACGCAGTCCTCCCCGGCGTGGGCGTCTCGGCCCGTCGGGGCCGCGACCCGCCTCGGGCGGCAAGCAGCGCGGCCGGGCGGGCCGACCGCGCTGCGCGGACGAGGTTCGGGCCGGGCCCGAAGACGGACTCAGTGCTTCGTCTGGACCGCCGCGTCGTCCGGGTGGGCGGCGAAGACCTCGGTGCGGCGGTTCTCGTCGGTCGCCAGGGAGTTGACCAGGTCGAGCGCCTCGGCGACGCTGAGGCCGCCGTGCACGATGCCGCGGACGCCCTGGATGATGGCGGCGGGGTGTTCGGACTGCCAGATGTTGCGGCCCATGTCGACGCCGACGGCGCCGCGCTCGAGCGCGTTGTGGCACAGGCGCAGGATGTCCTCGTAGGTGTCGAGCCTGGGGCCGCCGGCGATGACGATCGGCACCGGCGTCTTGGCGACGACCTCCTCGAAGCCGTCGCAGTAGTAGGTCTTGACGATGTCGGCGCCGAACTCGGCGGCGATGCGGCAGGAGAGGGCCAGGAAGCGCTTGTCGGTCGCCTTCTCCTTCATCTCCTTGCCGACGGCGGTGACGCCCAGGACGGGCAGGTCGTAGTCGCTGGCGTCCTCGATCGCCTGCGCGAGGTTCATCAGGGTCTGGTGCTGGTACTCCGCGCCGACGTAGATCGAGATGGCGATGGCGGAGGCGTCGAGGCGCACGGCCTGTTGGGCGGAGAGGATGACCGCCTCGTTGCTCATGTCCTCGTCGAGGATGACGTTGCCGCCGGAGGCGCGCAGCACCTTGCCGCCCCTGAACGTCACGGGGACCGAGCTGCTCAGGATGCCGGGGCTGAGCATGAGGCTGTCCGCGTGCGCCAGCAGCGGTTCGAGCGCCTTGCTCGGGACCTCCATGCCGCGCGTCGGCCCCATGAAGTAGCCGTGGTCGATCGCCAGCATCAGCGCGCGTCCGTCGGCCTGGATGATCTGGCCCATGCGGTTCTTCTTGCCCCAACTCATCTCGTTGAACATCGTCCCCTCCTCAGGGTGTTCGGGGCCGGAGGTGCCCGGGGTCGTTCCGGGGTCCGGCGCGGTGGCTGCGGGTGGCAGGTGCCTCGCCCGGGGCGAGGCGCTTTCGCGGTTCAGCCGGACGTCGGGCGTTCGATCGCCGGCACCGGTTCACCCGGGCGCCACTCGCGCACGATGCCGTCGCCCGGGACGTGCGGCGCCTTGATGAAGAGCGCCTGCCACGCCTCGTCGCCCTCGCAGACGAAGTAGTGCATCTCGTACGGGTCGCAGCGGAAGTAGTCGCCCGCCCGCAGCTCGAAGCGCTCGGTCCCGTTCAGCCACAGCGTCACCGATCCGGCGATCGTGTAGAACGCCTCCTCGATGTGCTCGTGGTAGTGGTTGGGGAAGTCCTTGCCCGGCGGGAGCAGCACGTAGCCGACGTCCGTGCGCGGTCCCTTGGCGATGTAGCCCGGTCCGTGGTCGCCGAACCGGAGTTCGACCTCGCTCACGTGCGCTCGCTTCACCGTGGCTGCCTCCTCGGGGCCGCGTCTCGACGCCGAGCCGCGGTTGATCATATGTTCACAGCTTACGACTCTGATCACGCGGGGTCAACGTCCGGGCACCGACGTCGGTGATGCGGGAACCCCTTGTTCGGAGTGCGAATCGTATGAAGTGATACACTTCACTTCCAAGCATGCGCCGGCGGCCCTCGGTGTCCGCCTCCACGGTCCCGTGGGGCCCCGACGCGTTCTGGATCCCAGGAGGTAAGACCGTGAGAAGGACGCTACTAGCCCTCGCATTGTTGCTCGCGTTCGGTTTGGCAGCCGGTCAGACGCTCATCTACGGCGTCTCCGGTCAACCCTCTAGCCTCGACTCGGTCGACTCGCAGGACGGCAACTCGCTGGTGGTCAGCAACCAGGTCACCGAGAGGCTCATCGATTTCGCCCCGGGCACCACCGACCTGATTCCGAACCTGGCGACCGCGTGGTCGTCCAACGCGGCCGGCGACGTCTGGACCTTCGAGCTCCGTCAGGGCGTCACGTTCCACGACGGCACGGCGTTCGACGCCGAGGCCGTCAAGTTCAACATCGATCGCTGGAATA
>JAHYJQ010000326.1 GCA_019429025.1 Trueperaceae bacterium
GCCTGGACGCGTGAGCGGCTCCAGGCCGAGCTCCCCTTCGCGGTTCCGCGGCCGGACTGACCCGGCGGCCCAGGCCCGACGTCATGCGATTCCTGCTCGACGAGGACCTGCCACCGAAGGTCGCCGTCATCGCGCGATCGCTCGGGCTCGACGTCGTCAGCGTGCACGAGATCGGGCGCACCGGTCTCTCGGACGCGGCCCAGCTACGCTTCGCCGCGTCCGAGACGCGCATCCTGGTCACCCGCAACCGCGACGACTTCATCGCGCTCACGCGGCAGGCCTACGCGACGAACGCCCCGCATCACGGCGTGCTGCTCGTGCCTCGCAGCGCACCCAACACCCACCCGGAACGAATCGCGCGCTCGCTGGTCGAATGGGCGGGACGGTTCGCGGACGGTCACCCGGGGTCCGGGTTCGTCGACTTCGTGTGACCGGAACCGGCGCCACCACGGCTATTCTCGGTCTAGCCACAGGGGGTCGCGACATGCCCACCAAGATCCAACGCTGGGGGAACAGCCAGGGCATCCGCGTGCCCAAGAGCGTCCTAGCCGACGCCCGCCTGCAGGTCGGCGACGTGGTCGACGTTCGCGCCGTGGACGGCACGCTCGTCGTGACGAGGGCCCGGAGCCGGCGCGGACGGGCATCGCTCGAGGATCTCGTGGCGGCCCTGCCCGGGGCAGGCCAGCACGGTGAGGCGGATTGGGGCCGCCCCGAAGGCGACGAGGTCTGAACGTGGCGCGCTTCGTGCCCCGCAAGGGCGACATCGTGACCCTTGCTTTCCGCCCCGACGCCGGGCACGAGCCACACGGTCGGCGTCCGGCGCTCGTCGTCTCGAACGATCTCTTCAACCGCGCCACAGGGTTCAGCCTGGTGTGCCCCATCACGCGGACCGAACGCGCGAACCCGTTCCACGTTCAGATCCCACCGGGGGGTCGGGGCACGGGCGTCGTCCTGGCGGACCGACTCCGCTCGGTCGACCACCGCGCCCGCGGCGTGCGACGACTCGGCCAGGCACCGAGCGGACTCCTCGACGACGCCCTGGCGATCATCGACGCCGTCATCTTCTGACGCCGGGACGAGGAGACGTGGGCGACCCCGATACCGCCGGTCCACGAACGACGTCTCCAAACGCCGCGGGTCACAACCGTTCCGCGCGACGCCCCGTCTTGACCGGTTCCGGATCCGATGAGGCGCTACCCTGGTGGACGAACCGCCATGCCGCAGGTGCGCGACGGGCCGCACCGCGGCTCGGCCCACCCGAGGGGGTACGCGATGACCTCTACCTGGCGCAGGATTCGTCAACGCGCGCAGCGCCGCTTCGCTGGCTACCCGGTCGCGTCGGTCGCCTTCTACGGACCCGACGATCGCGTCGCCTCGAAGGTCGCGGTCGCCATCGTCCCCTTCGAGGGCGGTGAGGTCCATCACCTCGAGCGCTGGATCGCCACTTCCGGTGACGTGCGCGACGACGACAGCATCGCCGCCGACGCCCTGGCCTTCATCCGCGCCCATGGCGCGCGCTCGATCGGCATGCTCGACCGCATCATCGGCTGCCCGCACGAGGAGGGCATCGACTACCCGGTGGATGGGAGCTGTCCGCAGTGCCCCTTCTGGGAGGGCCGCGACCGCTGGGCGGGCCTGCCCGTCGGCGACGCCGACCGGCGGCCGACCACCCCGCGCCCGACGCTGGTCACCGACCTCCGCCACTTCCTGGGCGAAGACGGGCGCCTGCCCGACCTGCCCGCACCCGCGCTGAACCTCGCGCTCCACCTCGGCGCCATCGTCGCGTGGATGACCGCGGTGGTGGCGGAAGGAGAGATCGAGATCACCAACGTCGTCTGCCGAAGGCAACCGCGAGGCCGCCGCTGCCGCGGCCAGATCGTGGCCCGGTTTCTCTCTTCGGACGAGCGAATCGAGTGGGCCTGCCCAATCTGCGGCGAGAACGGCATCATCGACGGTTGGGTCGGCACCCCCTGGGACCGAAGCGACCTCGTGGATCTCGACGATGCCCTGCAGAGCTGAAGCCAAGCTGTGCGGACACCGCCACCGAGTCGTCGCATGAGCCCGAAGAAGCGCCGCCCCGAACGCGTGCACCACCTGCGTGCGTCCGAGCAGGCTTCGCTGCTGGAGCGCCTCGCGATGCGCGAGGACGTCGTCGGCGAGGTCGTGCGGGAGGAGATCGAGCGCCTCGTCGCCAACGTGGACCCCGAGGAGGTCGCGGGCGACGTCCAGGCCGTCCTGGAGCAACTCGACGTCGATGCGATCATGGACCGCGCCGGCGAGGACCGCTACGGCTACACGGATCCGCAGGAAGCTGCCTGGGAGGCTCTCGAGGACGCTCTGGCACCCTACCGCGAGCGACTGAACTGGTACCACACCGCGGGTCGGCCCGAGCTCTACGACGCCTACGCCCTCGGCGTGCTGCAGGGCCTCTACGACTTCCACCACGAGAGCGATGCCGAGTGGACGGCGTTGGCCCCCGACGACGCCGGCGAGGCGTTCGCCTGGGTGCTCGACGAGTGGAAGGGCCGCCGCGGGACCGCCGAGCGCCAGGCGATGCGGGACCAGCTCGCCGAGCGTTGCCCGGGTTGGGAGCGGGGGTTGGGTTGATCGCCGCCGCAGCCCTCACGAACCTGCGAACGCCCCCTCGCCGACGATCACCGCGAGATCGCGGCCACCGCTTCGCACCTCGATCTCGAGCTCGTCAGTGACGACCTCCGGGGTACCGCGCGCATCGCCGATGTGTGGGTCCCGCCCCCGCGCGGCGCCGGACGGCCGCGCGCGAGGGCTCCAGGGTGCACCCCAGCACCAGCTCGTCGTAGATCACCCGGTGCACGAGTTCGCGGTCCTCGGCCGGCGGCGTCAGCACCGTCAGCCCGTGGCGCGCCTCGAGCCGGCCGAGGTAGAAGTCCTGCTCCATGGTGAAGCGGGTGCCGAGGAGCCCCACCGTGCGCAGCCCGGCGGCGCGGATGGCCGCGGCGGTCGGGTCGGCGATGTGCAGCAGCGGGATGCCGACCGCGGCCTCGATGGCGTCCGCCACCTTGTGCATGGTGTTGGTGCAGACGACGACGAAGTCGGCGCCGGCCGCCTCGAGCGAGCGCGCCGCGACCGCCAGCAGCTCCCCTGCCGCGTCCCACTCGCCCGCGTGCTGCAGCCGCTCGACCTCGGCGAAGTCGACGCTGAGGAGCACGACCTTGGCGGAGTGCAGCCCGCCGAGCCGCGCCCTCACGACCTCGTTGACGGTGCGGTAGTAGGGCACCGTCGACGCCCAGCTCATCCGGCACAGGACGCTCGCCCGGCGCCGGTCCTTGAGCGGCAGCGCTGTCCAACGACCGGATCGGCGGGTACCGTGTTCCTCGGAACCGAGGGTCGCACCGTGCCCGATTCGCTCACCGCCACCGAGGTCGCTCACCGCCTCGCGGACCTGCTCGACCGCGCCGCGTACCGCGGCGAGTCCTTCGTCGTGGTCCGCGGCAAGCGGCCCCTGGCC
>JAHYJQ010000011.1 GCA_019429025.1 Trueperaceae bacterium
GGCTCAGGCTCGGGCTCCGGCTCGGCGCTCGGATCCGAGGCGGCGCTCGGATCCGTGACGGCCTCCGGCCCCCCCGCGGAGGCGTCCGCCAGCGGCACCCCCTCGAGCTCCTCCGGCTCCGCCAGGCGGATGACGACGCGCACGCCGGCCGCCTCGAAGGTCTGGGCGATCGCGTCCGCCTTGTCGGCGCGCAGCGCACGCGTGATGGGGCCGGTCCGGCCCTCGATGAGCTTGCGCACCCGCTCCGCGGGCATCGACAACCGCTCGCCCACCCGGGCGGCCACGATCGCGACCTCGGCTTCCGGGACACGCTCAACGACCTCGACGACGCACGCTCGATGGTTCACGTTGCTCAACATCCTACACGGGCCGGCGGGGGCCGCGTCTGCCGCGCGTGCGGCAGGCGCGGTCGCCGACTCGCCGGGCACCCCCGCCCGCGCGCGGGCCTACTTGGTCGACTGCATGGCGATGCCCTGCGCGAACTGCCGCCGCAGCAGGATGAGGATGACCAGCGGCGGCAGCATGATCATGAACAGCCCGGCCATGACGATGTTCCACTCCGCCGCCGCGCGCTCGGAGGTGTACAGCATGCGCAACCCGATCTGGGCCACGCGCATGTCGGCCTGGGTCGTCACGACCAGCGGCCACAGGTACTCGTTCCAGATGTAGACGAACTCGATGACGAACAGGGCCGCGATGTTCGTCAGCGACAGCGGGATGAGGATGTGCCACAGGTACTGCAGCGGTTTCGCGCCGTCGACCCGGGCGGCGTCCGAGAGCTCGTCGGGCACGGTGAGGAAGAACTGCCGGAAGAGGATGATGCCGGTGGTGCTCGCCAGGTAGGGGACCGTGAGCGCCCAGTAGGTGTTGAGCCAGCCGAACGAGGCCATGAGGTAGAACGCCGGCAGGATCCGCACCGGCAGCGGCAGCATCTGCGTGATCATCGTCAGCGGGAACAGCAGCCACGAGCCGCGGAACTTGAAGTGCGTGAACGCGAAGGCGGCCATGATCGACAGGACGATCTTGCCGACCGACACCGCGATGGCGATGAAGAAGCTGTTCCATGCGAGGCGGCCGAGGTTGATCCGCTCCCAGGCCACCAGCATGTTCTGCCACAGCTGGTCGCCGGGGATGAGGATCGGCGGGAAGGCGTACGCGTCGCGGTGCGTGTGGGTCCCCATGACGATGGCGTAGTAGACGGGGAACGCGACCGCGATGAGGGTCAGGATGAGGACCGCGTGCGTGGCGAGGTTGAGCAGCTCCTTGCGGTGTTTGCGCATCGCCCTCACCCCCTCACCGGCTGTAGACGGCGCGCTTCGTCGACGTCCAGATCTGGAAGCCGGCGATCGACGCGACCATGATGAAGAGGAAGACGGATTGCGCGGCGGCCTGGCCCTCGCGCAGGCGGGCGAAGCCGTCACGGTAGATCTTGTAGACCAGGAACTCGGTCGCCTGGCCGGGCCCCCCCTGGGTCACGACGTCGAGCATGCCGAAGACCATGAAGAAGGCGTAGAGCGTGTTGACGAAGATGAGGAAGGCCGTCGTGGGGCTGAGCATGGGGAAGGTGATGATCCAGAAGGCCTTCCAGGGGCCGGCGCCGTCGACCAGCGCCGCCTCCTTGAGCTCGTTCGGCACGTTCTGCAGCCCGGCGATGTAGAAGCAGATGTTGTAACCCAGCATGATCCAGATCGACGCGATGGTGACGAGCAGGAAGGCCCCCACCGCGTCGGTCGTGAAGTTGAGGCGGAAGCCGGTGATCGTCTCGAGCAGGGCCGTGAAGATCCCGACCGACGGGTCGAACATGAGGGCCCAGATGACGCCCGCGATCGCCGGGGACATCGCGTAGGTCCAGATGAACGCGACCTGGTAGAACGCCGCCCCGCGGATCTTCTGGGTGGCGAGCACGGCGATGAAGAGCGCGATCCCCAGCCCGAAGCCGATGACGATCGCGCAGAACAGCATGGTGTTGAGAAAGCTCTGAAGATATTCGGGCGAGCGCAGCAACTCCTCGAAGTTGCGTAGGCCCGTGTACACCCGCACCCGCCCGAAGGGCGAGATGCGGAAGAACGACATGTAGATCGCCTGCACGAACGGCACGATGAGGAAGACCGCGATGACGGCGACGGTCGGAAAGATCAGGGCGTACGGCAGGATGTTGTGACCGGGAAACCTGTTCATCGACCCTCGCTCATCGTCGCCAGGACACCGGGCCCGGGCGCGCTCCAGAAACGACCCCCGCATCCAGGGGGCCCGTGGGGCGGGCCGAAGTCCGCCCCACGGGCATCGCCGTAGGCCTTACTGCGCGAACTCCAACCACTCCTGCAGGAGCACGTTGATGCGCTCGGCCGCGCGGTTCAACGCGTCCCGCGGGGCGACGCCCCGCGAGGCGTCCTCCATCGCCACGCGGATGTGGTCGCGCGCGTCGACGAACGGGCCGATCCGGCTGCCGACGACGTTGCCGTTGTCGGTGCGGCCGGAGAGGATCTGCAGGAAGGCCGTGAGGTGGTTCGGGCTCTCCTGGAACCAGCCTTCGTCCATCAGCTGCTTGAGGGCGGCGTTGGTCGCCGGGAAGTAACCGGTGTTCTTGTGCCAGAACACGTCGACCTCGGGCCGCGCCAGGTACTTGAAGAACTCGAAGATGACGCGGAGCTCGGCGTCGCTGGCCTTGTCGGACACGTAGAGGCTGTTGCCGCCGATGATCGAGTTGCCGCGCGGGTACTCGTTGAAGCGCGGGATGAAGGCGGTCCGCACCTCGAAGTCGTCCCCCACCGTGCGCATGATGCCGTCCAGCGACGAGGTGGACTGCAGCATCATCGTCAGGGTCCCCGAGGTGAAGCCGGAGTTCGGGGAGTACTCGGTGCCCGCGTACAGCCACACGCCGTCGGCCGCCATCGCGCTCCACTTGGCGAAGAGCGTGTCGGTGAACTCGGTCGGCCACATCACCTGGGTGCCGTGATCGGCACGGCCGTTGTCGTTGTCGACGTACGGCTGGTCGTGCAGCGCCAGCTGCTGCTCGAACTGCCAGTCCGGCCAACCGAAGCCGATGACGTCGCGCACGACGCCGGCCGCCTGGAGCGCGAGCCCGTACTCGTGGACCTCGTCCCAGGTGGTGGGCGGCTTGTTCGGGTCGAGACCGGCCGCGCGGAAGTGGTCGGCGTTGTAGTACAGCATCGACGTGGACGAGGCGAACGGCCACGACCACAGGTTGCCGTCACGCGAGTAGTAGCGGACGATCGGGCCCACGTACTGCCCGAAGTCCCACTCCTCGCCCAGCCTCTCCGGGATCTGGTACGCGGGGATGATCATCCCGCTGTCGTGCATGGCCTGCGTCCCGACCTCGTAGATCTGGATGAGGGGGGGCTCCTGCCCGACGGGGTAGGCGCCGAGGAAGCGGGCGAGGCCCTCCTCGTAGGTCCCCATCAGGACGGGGTTGATCTGCATGTTCGGGTCGATCTCGTTGAAGCCGCCGACGACCTGCTCCAGGACCGCGACGCGCGATCCCGTCATGCCGTGCCAGAAGTCGACGACCTGCTGCGCAGAGGCGAACGTGCCCAGTGCCAGCATCGTCACCAACAGTGTGATCAAGACGTGCCGCAAAGACCGCATCGATGCCCTTCTCTCCGGTGCCCATTCGAGAAACTTCCGGACGCATGCCCGCGCCCGAGGGTCGACTCAACGGTAGCCGTCTCACCTCCCTTGTCCGCGCACCGTCCCCGCCGACCGGCGGTGTCTCCGGGCAGGAACGGCAGGTTGACCGTACGGCCACTGTAGAGCCTCCACCGGGGCCGGGTCGGGACGGGCGTCCTAGCGCCCCTTCGGCCCGCCCGGGTCGGCCGCTCCACCGGGTCAGCCGTCACTCGCGTTCGCGCAGGAAGCGAACGGCGAGGTCGGTGTGGTCCGTGAACACGCCGTCGACGCCGGCCTCGAAGAGGAACAGCTCGAGGAGCTCCTCGAAGCTGCCCACGTAGCCCGGCAGCACGTCCGCGCGCATGGTGTAGGGATGCACCTGGAGGCCGCGGGCATGAGCCTCGCGCACCAGGAAGTTGTCGTTCACCCAGTTGCCGTCGCCGTCGATGATCCGTGTCATGGACGGACCGATGCCGTCGGCGTAGCCTGCGATCTGGTCCATGCCCTCGGGGGTGACCATCGGCGCGTACGCATCGCCGCCGCCGATGAGTTGCACCAGGAAGAGCTCGCTCCCGAGCTCGCGCAGGCGCAGCAGGCTGTCCGACTCGAACGACTGCACGATGACGAGGTCGTCCTTCGTGGTGTAGCCGTACTCGGCCAGGACGCCCATCACGATCCGCTCGAAGTCGAGTCCCTGTTCCTGGTGCCACACGGAGGACTTCGTCTCGGGGTAGATGCCGACGCTGCGCCCGGTCGAGGCGTTGAGCCCCTGCACGAGCTCGATGACCTCGACCAAGGTGGGCACCCGGAGCACGAGGGCGCCGTCGCGTGCGCTCGGGAACCGCGCGGGGAAGGTGGGAACGCCCGTGTCGCGGTTGAACCGCTCGAGAACGGCGAGCCGCTTGATCTCCTCGAGGGTGAAGTCGATCGCGTAGTACCGGCCGTCGTCGCGCGCGCGGCCCGGGAACACGTCGGCCACGTCGGTGGTCGACTCGAGCGTGCGATCGTGCAACGCGATGGGGACGCCGTCCTTGGTCAGCATGAGGTCGGGCTCGATGAAGTCCGCGCCCATGCCGTACGCCATGGCGTAGCCCGCGATCGTGTGCTCGGGCAGGTAGCCCGAGGCGCCGCGGTGCGCCACGATGACCTTCTCGTGGCCGCTCGCGGCGACGACCGCCAGGCCACCGATCGCGACGACGAAAGCCAGCGGAACGAGCAGTCGCTTGCGCATGGCAACTCCTATGGGAAGGATGCGCTTCGTTGCCGGGGTCGCGAACCGTGCCCGCGCCCGGCGCTCGATCCATCTGCAGCCATCTCACCTCCCTTCCCTGCGCGACGCGGGACGAGGCATCGGTGCGCGGCGCGCACCCGAACGGCGAACTGAGCGTGCCCCCACTATAGGCCCCCACGAACCCGTCGGCCGCCGCCGGGAGCCACGAACGGCGGCCCACGCCACGCGCACGCGCTAACGTGGAGCATGGCCACGTCCTCCGAGGAACCGTCGGTGGGCGCCGCCCGCGGGCCCAGGAGCGTCGCCGCGATCGCCCACCGGCCGTTCGCCGTCGTCCTCGCCGGCGGCGGCGCGCGCGGCCTCGGCCACGCCGGCGTGCTGCGCGTGCTGGAGCACGAGGGGCTCGCGCCCGCCGCGATCGTCGGCGTGTCGATGGGCGCGATCGTGGGCGCCACCTACGTCCTCAACCCCGACTGGTACCGCGCGCTGCTGGCGGCCGACGTCGGCGCCATCCCCGGCGTGACGCGCGAGACCGGCGCTCAGCGGGCCACCCGACTGCGGGCGATCCTGGCGTCGGGTCGCGCGCTCCGGCACCTGCTGCTGCGCTGGGGCGTGCTCACGCCGGCGCGTCCTGCCATCGAGGCGCTGCTGGAGACGCTGACGCTCGGCAAGCGCCTCGAGGACGCCCGCATCCCGTTCGCCGCGGTCGCCACCGACCTCGCCTCCGGGCGCCGCGCGGTGCTGACCAGCGGGCCGGCCGCCGAGGCCATCTACGCCAGCTCCGCGCTCGCAGGCATCCTGCCGCCCGTGGCGCGCGACGGCGCGCTGCTGGCCGACGGCTGCTACGCGGACGTGGCGCCCATCGACGTCGCCCGCGCGCTCGTGGGCGGTGGCCCGGTCATCGCCGTCAACCCGAGCCCAGGCGTGCCATCGCCACCACCCCGCAACGGCCTCCAGGCGGTCCTGCGCGCCATGGACGTCAGCGTCCAGCACCACGCGCTCGTGCGCTTCGGCCAGGCCGACTTCGAGCTCCGCATCCGCCTGCCGTTCCCCGTCGCCACCATCGACTTCTCGCACCAGCGCACGTGCGTCGCCGCGGGCGTCCGGGCCGTGCGCGCCCAGCGGACCAAGATCACCGCGCTGCTGGCGCCGCCGGCGCGTTCGTCCGGGACCGTTTGACACCCAACCGGCCCCCCCGTACACTTGTGAGCGCTTGGGGCTGTGGCGCAGCTGGGAGCGCGCCTGAATCGCACTCAGGAGGTCAGGGGTTCGAATCCCCTCAGCTCCACCAAGGCAGTCGGCCGTCCTGCGCGGCCCACGTGGTAGCGGTCCCTCGTCGGGGGACCGCTACTCACGTTGACGCAGGTCGCCACGGTGTGCATCATGGGCCATGCTCGGTACGGAACGTGGGCCCGATGCCCGCACGCTCGGGCTCTTCGGCGTGGCGGTGACGCTCGGGTCCGCCAACTTCCTCGCGGTGCGCCTGAGCAACCTGTCGCTTCCGCCCTTCTGGGGCGCCGGTCTGCGCTTCGCGCTCGCCTCGCTCGGCTTCGTCGTGCTCGCTCGCGTGCTGCGCGTCCCGCGGCCTCGCCGCGACGCGTGGCCACGGATGGCGGCGTTCGGCACGCTGTCGTTCGGCGGGTTCTACGCGCTCATGTATTGGTCGCTCCTCCACGTCACCGCCGGGGTCGCTACCGTGGTGCTCGCGCTGGTGCCGCTGGTGACCCTGTCCTCAGCGCCGCGCAGGGGCTCGAGCGGCTGCGGCGCAGGACGGTCATCGGGGGCGCCGCGGCGGTGGCGGGCATCGCCTGGCTCGTCCTGGAGCCGGGCGGCGTGTCGCTGCCGGCGCCCGCCTTGCTCGCCCTGTCGGGTGCCGTGCTGTTCGTGAGCCAGAGCTTCATCCTCGGCAAGCGCCTGCAGAAGCAGCATCCGGCCAACACGAACGCGGTCGGCATGGCCGTCGGCGCCTTGCTGCTGCTCGCGTTCTCGGCCTCCGTCGGTGAGACCTGGACCTTCCCGCGGCGACCCGAGGCCGCGTGGGCGCTCGCGTACCTCGTGACCTTCGGTTCGGTCGGGCTCTTCCTGGTGAGCCTGGTGGTGATCCGGCGCTGGACGGCGTCGTCCACGTCCTACATGTTCGTGCTGTTCCCGCTGGGCACCACGGTCCTCGAGGCGCTCCTGCTCGGCGAACCGGTCTCCGCGGCGGCCGTGGGCGCCGCCGTGGTGGTGATCGGTGGCGTGTGGCTCGGCGCCTTCGCATCGTACGCGCCGCGGGCCAGCGGGAGGCCCCCGAAGACGGCCTGACGGCGACCCGCCACGAGGGGCGGGCGTATGTTGGCGTCAGATGCTGCTGCCCACGGTCGCGGCTGCGGTGCGCGAGGCGGGCCCCCCGTGACCCCCCGCCGCTTCACCGGCATGTCCGCCTTCTGGCTCACCTGGGGCGGGCTGGTGGCCTCGTTCACCGCCTCCGGCCTCACCCGCTTCGGCCTCAGCGTGTGGGTGTACCAGGAGACGCGCGACGCGCAGGCGTTCGCCCTGCTGCTCTTCTTCGGCATCCTCCCGCTCTCCATCGGCTCGCTGGTCGCGGGCCCACTGGTGGACCGCCTCGACCGCCGGCGCGTGCTCATGCTGAGCAGCCTGGCCGCGCGACTCCCGACCCTGGCCCTCCTGCTGCTCTGGTGGCAGGGCGACCTGGCCCTGTGGCACGTGTACCTGGCGCTGGTGGTCAACGGCCTGGCGAACGCGTTCGTCTTGCCGGCGTTCGACGCCTCCGTGAGCATGCTGGTCCCCAGCGCGCGCCTCGGTCGGGCGTCGGGCTTCAGCCAGCTGATCCAGTCGCTGGGGGTCGTGGTGGGGCCGCCGCTCGCGGGCGCCCTGCTCGTCACCGTCGGGCTCGGCGGCATCTTCGTCCTCGACCTCGCGAGCGTCGCGACGGCGCTGCTGGCGTTGGCGCTGGTGTCCATCCCCAACCCGGACCGCGCGGACGACGAGCCCGTGGGCGCCGGCGTCGTCGGCGTGTGGCGCGACTTCGTCTTCGGCCTGCGCTACGTGGTCGCGCGCCCGGCGTTCCTGTTCCTGGCGGTCTTCATGGCGGCCGCCCTGTTCGCCGGGGGGTTCACCTACGCGCTGTCGGGCCCGGTGGTGCTCGGGCTCGCGGACGAGGCGACGATGGGCCTCATGTACGCCGCGTTCGGGATCGGCAGCGTGGTCGGTGCGGTCGCGATCGGCGCCTGGGGCGGCCCGGCGCGACGGGTGCCGGCGATCCTGGCCGCGACCCTGGTGTCCGGCTTGGCGACCGCGCTCCTCGGGCTGCGCCCCGACGTCACCTGGATCGGCGTCTTCCTCGTCGTGCTGGGTTTCTCCCAGTCGACGATGCTGGCGCTGAACCGGGTGGTCTTCCAGCAACACGGGGCGCCCGCGGTGCTGGGGCGCGTGTTCGCGTTCCGCATCGTGCTCGCGCAGACCGCGCAGGCGATCGGCGTCGTGACCGCCGGCATCCTGGCCGCGCGGGTGTTCGAGCCCGCCATGGCCGCCGGCGGCGCCTGGACGCCGTGGCTGGGGGCGTGGATCGGGACCGGCGAGGGGCGCGGCGCGGCCCTGCTGACGTCGCTGGCGGGCGCGGCGCTGCTCGCGCTGACGCTCGCGGCGGTGTCGTCGCCGCGCGTGCGGCGACTGGAGGACGGGCTCGTCGAAGATGCCGTCCCGAGCGCCGTCGCCGGCGGTGCCGCGCGGCCGGGTTGATCGGCGGGACCGCGCACCCGATCGACCACCCTAGGTCTTTCGTGCGCCGACGTACCTGGGGCCGCCCGGGCGTATGCCGGCTGCACGGCGGTGATCCGAACCGGTCGGAGCGAACCTCGATGGGCAGTTGCCGGACTGACCCACACCTGACCACGCGTCGCGGGCGCGCCCAGCCTCGGCCCCAGCACCCACGCCAAGGGAGTGATCGGCCATGGGTTCCCGCCACCATGACGTCCAGCGGCCGCCGCAGCGTCCGCTCGCGCTCTGCTTCTCCTCACCGGTTTGATCCTGACGGCCGGCGTCGCGCCGGCCCAAGGGAGCAGTTCCTCGTTCCGCGACACCTACGCTCGGCCCGAGATCCTCACCGACGTCGCCTGGCTGGCCGCGCACCTCGACGACCCGACGGTGCGCGTCGTCGACGCACGCATCCCCTTCGAAGGGGCCCTCTACGAGGCCGCGCACATCCCCGGCGCCGTGTTCGCCGACATGTTCTTCGGCGTCCCGATCATGCCGCCGGAGGCGTTCGCGTCCGCCGTCGGCCTGCTCGGCATCGGCGACGACACGACGGTGGTGATCTACGACACGGACGGCGGGGCGTGGGGCGCGCGCCTGTGGTGGGCCCTGAAGCTCCACGGCCACGACCGCGCCATGATGCTGAACGGCGGGCTGCGCCAGTGGATCATGGCGGGGTTGCCCATCGAGACGACCGCGCCCACGGTTGCGCCCACCAGCTTCACGCCGGTGACCGACCTGCGCTGGCTGGCGACGGCCGACGAGGTCCGGGCCGCGATCGACGACCCCGACGTCGCCATCGTCGACACGCTGCCCCTCCCCGTCTACCGGGGCGACATCGTGCCCTACGGCCGGCCGGGGCACATCCCCACGGCGCTCAGCTTCCCGACGCCGGACACCGTCGACGCCGTGGCGCTCACCTTGATGCCCGCCGAGGCGCTGTCGCGCATGCTGGCGCGACTCGATCTCGATCCCACGAAGCGGACGGTGACGTACTGCGGCGGCGGGTTCTACGGCGCCCACGCCGCCTTCGTGCTCTACCTCATGGGGTTCGACGACGTGGCCCGGTACGCCGGCTCGCTGATGGAGTGGACCTCCGACCCGAGCAACCCCATGACGACCGTGCCGTAACCTCCGCCCGTCCCTCTCCCACGCCCGGCGCCTCCCGCTGCCTGACGTGTCGACTCCGAGGCCCCCGAGGCCGCGACGGCGGACGTACGATGGAGAGGTCCTGGAAGGGAGCCCCACCATGTGGCCATTCGGCAAGTCCGCCCAGGCCCGCCTCGAGGAAGCGCTCGCCGAGCAATCGCTCACCGCACCGCTCGGCCTCCGCGTCGAGGTCAACAAGAAGGTGGCGCAGGTCAGCGGCACCGTGCCCAACGAGCGCTACGGCAACCTCATCAGCGCCATCGCGACCGGCATCCACGGCATCGACGGCGTGGACCTCTCCGGGATCGTCGTGGCGGAGCCCGCGGTCGGGCCCGCCGCCGACGTCGCACCGGCGACCGGCAGAATGGCCGCGGCGAAGGGCGTCGCCGCGAAGTTCGGCAAGCCAGAGAGCGCACCGAAGGAACTGGACGCCAGCGCGCTGGCCAAGCAGGTCCACGACCGACTTCGCGCCGACCCGCAGCTGGGCGACGACCCGGTCGACGTCCTGCAGCGGGGCAGCACGGTCGTGCTGCGCGGCGCCGTCGACTCGGAGGCCGAGGTCGGGCGGGCCAAGGCACTGGCCGCGGCCGTCCCCGGGGTCACCGGCGTGGACGTCACGCACTTGCAGGTCGTCGCGGACGCCGCGAAGCTCAACGTGACCGACGACGACGGCGACATCGTCTACACGGTGGCGTCGGGCGACACCCTCTCCCACATCGCGCTGCGCTACTACGGCAGCGCCGGCCGCGGCAGCTACATGCAGATCGCCGAGGCGAACGGCATCGCCGACCCGAACAAGATCCGCGTCGGCCAGAAGCTGAAGATCCCGGGCACGGCGAAGGGACCGGAAGCCACGCTCGGATGAGGCGTGGGCGCCGGGCTCAACCGCCCAGCGCGAAGAACATCGGGCTGACGTAGGGCACCAGCCAGACCAGCCACACGACCACGCTGAAGCGGTGGAAGCGCGTCAGCCACGCCTCGTCGCGCCGCCACAGGACGACGGCCGCCCAGGCGGCGTGCACGAACATGAGGACGATCGCCAGCAGGCCGCTCAGCCCGTGCAGGTCCCAGGTGAGGCCGCCCGCGAGGTCGAACATCATGCCGGTGCCCACGGTGTCGAACACCAGGCCCGCGACGAACATCGCGAGGTGCCACGGCTTCAGGCGCCCCTGGATGCGCTCGCTCCACACGCCGACCGTGTAGAACACCAACGCGAGCGTGATGACGACGGTCACGGCGACGGGCATGATCGGCCAAGCATACGGTCCCTGGCGGTCCACCAGGCGGGTGCGCCCGTCCCCCGCGCCCCCAGAGCAGGAGGCCGGGAGCACGGGAGGGTGACGCCGCCACCGAGGTTCGCCCGGCCACGGGCGGCGGGTCGTGGCGGGGTCCGCGGTCTACCGCGCATGTGAACCCTCCGTTTCGCTCCTGAACGCATGGCTTGCCACACCCCGACCCGGATGCTAGGGTTCGATGAGACCCTAAGGAGGAACCATGAACAAGTCGCAGCCACGTCGTCAGGCGGCCCGCTGGCTCGTCGCGCTCGTCGCCGCGGGCCTGCTCTGGGGCGCCGCGCAGGCCCAAGAGCCCATCCCGACCATCGAGATCCTCACCACCACCGAGTCGTACGACGCCATCCGCTACGAGGGCGCGTTCATCATCGCGGACGCCTGGCGCGAGCTCGGCTTCGACGTCGTCGTGCGGCCGCAGGAGTTCTCTACGCTGCTGCAGCGCTTCTACGACGAGCAGGACTTCGACGTCACGATCCTCGGCTGGTCGGGCCGCGTGGAGCGGCTCGATCCGCAGCACTTCCTGGCGACGCTCGACTCGCGCCAGGCCGGCCTCGGTGCCAACAACCCCGGCGGCTACGCCAACCCGGCGTACGACGCGCTGTTCGACCTGCAGTCGCGCGAGTTCGACGCCGATGCGCGGCGCGCGTACGTCCAGCAGATGCAGGAGCTCGCCGCGCCCGACGCGCCGCTGGTCATCCTCTTCCACCGCGACGAGGTCGTCGCGTACAACGCGACCCGCTGGACCGACATGGTGACGATGGCCGGCGAGGGGCTCTACAACGAGTGGACGCCGCTGCGCGCCACCCCGCTGACCAACGACCGGGTCCTGACGATCGGCTCACCGCAGGAGCCGGACAACGTCAACCCGCTCGCCTCCACCTCCGTCTGGGGTTGGAAGTGGATGCGGATGTACTACGACAAGCTCGTCCGCCTCAGCCCCGAGGTCGAGCCGCTGCCCTGGGCCGCCGAGACCATCACGGCAGTCGACGACGTCACGATCGACGTCACGCTGCGCGCCGGCATGACCTTCCATGACTTCACCCCGGTCACCGCCGAGGACGTCAAGTTCTCCTTCGAGTACCCGATCGCCAACGACTACGCGTACTTCCGGCCCTTCCTGAGCCGCATCGGCCGCGTCGAGGTGACCGGCCCGCTGTCGGTCCGCTTCCACCTGACCGAGCCGGTCGCGTCGTTCATCACGGTGACGCTGTCGCAGATCCCGATCCTGCCGATGCACATCTGGAGCGCCATCGACAACCCGGCCGACCTCAACCCCGACGAGATCCCCACGATCGGCAGCGGCCCCTTCCAGTTCGACCGCTACGACCGCGGCGAGTACATGCGCCTGACCGTCTACCCCATGCACTTCGCGGCCGACGACATCGACATCGACGCGATGGAGATGATCATCTTCGCCGACAGCGAGGGCGTCTTCACCGCCATGCAGACCGGCCAGATCGACATGACCGCCTGGCGCATGGAGCCCGGCCAGATCCCGCTGGCCGAGGCCAATGCCGACCTCGTGGTCGTGGGCGTGCCGGACTTCGGCTACTTCCACATGACCTGGAACCTGCGCCGTGCCCCGTTCGACGACGTCGCCGTGCGCCGCGCCCTGACCATGGCCACCGACCGCCAGCGCATGGTCGACGTGCTGCTCGACGGCCGCGGCGAGGTCGGCTCCAGCGTGGTCGCGCCGGTCAACGCCTTCTGGCACAACCCCTTCATCGAGCGCTTCGACTACGACCTCGAGGCCGCGCGCGCCGCGCTCGAGGCCGCCGGCTACACCTGGAACGCCGACGGGCGGATCGTCGCCCCCTGACCACCCGCTGAATCCACTCGGGGGGCGCGACTTCGCGCCCCCCACCCCATGAAGAGGTCACGTTGAGCCGCACCTACGTCCTCCGCCGCGGCCTGCAGGCGATCGGCACGCTCCTGGTGATCGTGACGATCCTGTTCTTCCTGTTCCGCCTCGGCCTGCCGGACCCGACGGTCGCGCTCGTCACCGAGGGGCTCAGCCCCGAGGACCGGGCGGTCATCCGCGAACGCTTCGGCCTCGACCGGCCGCTGTTCGAGCAGTACGTCATCTATCTTGGCAACATCGTCCGGGGCGAGTTCGGCACGTCGTTCTATTACAAGGCCCCGGTCGCCGGCGTGGTGTGGGAGAAGTTCGCCAACACCATGGTCCTCATGCTCGTCGCGATCGTCATCGCCTACCTGCTGGGCATCCCCCTGGGGGCCTACCTCGCCTGGAAGCGAGGCACCCGCACCGACACGGTGGGCATCGTTCTGGGGTTGATGTTCCGCTCGGCCCCGATGTTCTGGACGGGCATGCTGGCGGTCCTGCTGTTCGGCGTCGCCCTCGGCTGGCTCCCGACGTCGGGCATGCGCACGCTGCCGTACGAGGCGGCCACCTTCTTCCACAAGGTCTTCACGCTCGACTTCCTGCGGCACCTCATCATGCCCGCGACGATCATCGCGCTCTTCTACCTGGGCTCGCCGCTGCTGATCATGCGCAACACCATGCTCGAGGTGTACGGCGAGGACTTCATCGAGATGGCGCGGGCCAAGGGCCTGCGCGAGCGGGACGTGCTGTACCGGCACGCGGCCCGCAACGCGCTGCTGCCCGTCATCACGCAGTTGGCGGTCACGATCGGCCTGGCGGCGGGCGGGCAGGTGGTCGTGGAGGTGGTCTTCTCCTGGCCCGGCCTCGGGCGCGAGATCCTGCAGGCGGTGCGCACGTCCGACTTCCCGCTGGCGCAGGCCACCTTCATGCTGATGGCCGTGCTGGTGATCACCATGAACTTCCTGGCCGACCTGCTGTACGGCGCGCTCGACCCGCGGGTGAAGCTGCAATGAGGCCCCGCCAGCGGTCGCGGTCGCGCTACCTGGCGCAGGCGTTCGCCCCCCTGCGGCTGATCTTCCACGACCGCCTGGCCACCACCGGCGTGGTCATCCTCGGCACCGTCATCGTCATGGCGCTGGCGGCCCCGTGGGTCGCCACCCACGACCCGCGGGCCATCGTCGAGCGCGCCGAGGGCTCCTGGATGACCTGGGACGAGGACGCCTGGCGCGTCCAGCCCGCCATCGGCCTGGAGCCGCTGTACGACCTGGCCGTGCGCGGCGGCGAGGCGATCGCCGTGGGCGCCGACGGCCTGGCCAAGCGCTTCGACGGCCGCGCGTGGACGGCCCTGCCGCGCATCACCGAGGCCACCCTGCGCGCCGTCGCCGCCGGCGACACGGGAGCGATCGCCGTCGGAGACGGCGGCGTCGTCGCGTGGTACGTCGACGACGAGCCGCGCGCGCTGCGCCTGGGCGACGCCGACCTGCACGGGGTCACGCTGGTCGACGACGGTCGCTCGGCGCTGATCGTCGGCGCCGGCGAGGCCGTCTGGCACCTCCCGCTGGCGGCCCTCGAGGCCGGCGAAACCGACCTCGAGCCGCGCACCACCCGCCTCGCGAGCCCCGTGGGTCGCGGGCTGCTGTTGCGGGCCGTCGCGACCGACGCCGACGGCAGCGCCATCGCCGTGGGCGAACGCGGGCTGGCGCTCACCTGGTCCCCCGACGCCGCGCCGGGCGGGGCCGGCAGCCTGGCGCTGCTCACGCTCCCCAGTTTCCGTGACTTCAACGGCCTGCACGTCGACCCCGATGGTGGCCGCGCGCTGATCGTCGGCGAGCGCGGCACGCTGCTGCGGCGCGAGGGCCCGGACGCGCGCTGGGTGGAGGACCCCCCGCCCGACACCCGTGCCCTGCGGGGCGCCTGGATCGGGAACGACGGACGCGCGTGGGCGGTCGGCCGCAACGGCGTGGCGTTGTCGTTCGACGGCGAGGCGTGGCAGCGCGACGTCACGGGCACCGAGCGCCACTTCTGGGCGGTCGCCGAGGTCGCCGGTCGGCCGCTCGCCATCGGTTCCGACCCCTTCGTCGACAAGCTCGCGCCGCCGTCGGCGGTGCACTGGTTCGGCACCGACCACCTGGGTCGCGACCTCTTCAGCCAGAACGTGTACGGATCGCGCATCGCGCTGCTGGTCGGTTTCCTGGGGGCGGCGCTGGTGGTGCTGATCGGCGCCAACGTCGGGCTCTTCGCCGGTTACTTCCGCGGCCGCACCGACACCATCCTCATGCGCATCGTCGACGTCATGTACGGCATCCCCTTCGAGCCGTTCGCGATGATCCTGGTGCTGCTGTTCGACCCCAGCCTGCTCATCGTGATCCTGGCGATCTCGCTGCTGAGCTGGCGCACGGTGGCGCGGCTCATCCGCTCGCAGGTGCTGTCGCTGTCCGAGCGGCCCTTCGTGAAGGCGGCGCGCGTGGCCGGCGCCTCCGACCTGCGCATCCTCTACCTGCACATCGCCCCCAACGTGCTGCCGCTGGTGTTCCTGGAGCTGGCGATCATCCTCGGGGCGTCGATCATCGCGGAGGCGACGCTGTCGTTCCTCGGCCTCGGTCCGCCCCAGTCGATCTCGTGGGGCGGCATCCTGCACAACGCGCGCTTGTCCGGCGCCTGGCGCACCGCCTGGTGGTGGAACATCCCGCCCGGAGCCTTCATCATGATCACCGTCCTGGCCGTCTTCTTCATCTCGCGCGCGCTCGAGGTGATCGCCAACCCGCGACTGAGGGGCCGATGAACCGCCCAACGCCGAGCGCGCACGCTCGAAGTGATCGCCAACCCGCGACTGAGGGGCCGATGACCGGCCGCCGCAGCGCCCCAGGCGCAGGCGCCAGCGCCACCGCGGGCACCGGTGGGCCGACGACCGCCCCCCTGCTCGATGCCCGCGACCTGCAGGTGTTCTACGACACCGACGCCGGCCCGGTGCGCGCCGTCGACGGCGTGGACCTGGTGGTCGCGCCGGGCGAGGCGCTCGGCCTGGTGGGCGAGTCGGGCTGCGGCAAGACCACGGCCGCCAAGGGCGTCATGCGCCTGCTGCCGCCCAACGGCCGCATCGCGGGCGGCAGCATCGGCTTCGACGGCCGCGACCTGGCCACGCTCGACGACGAGGCCCTGCGCCGCGTGCGCTGGGCGGAGATCGCCTGGATCAGCCAGGCGGCCATGAACGCCCTCGACCCCGTCTACCGCGTCGGCGACCAGATCGTCGAGGCGATCCAGGCCCACCGCGACGTGTCGACCGCCGACGCGCTGGCGCGCGCGGCCGACCTCTTCCGCATGGTGGGCATCGACCCGCAGCGGCTGCGCGCGTACCCGTTCGAGATGTCGGGCGGCATGAAGCAGCGCTCGGTCATCGCCATGGCGATGGCGCTCGACCCCAAGCTGATCATCGCGGACGAGCCCACCACCGCGCTCGACGTCGTCACCCAGGCGCAGATCCTCGCCCGCATGCAGCGCCTGAGGGGCGAGCACGGCATGGCGCTGCTGTTCATCACCCACGACATCTCCGTGGTCATGCAGACGTGCGACAGCGTGGCGGTCATGTACGGCGGCCTGGTCATGGAGCGTGGGCCGGTGCGCGAGGTCTTCCGCGATCCCATCCACCCCTACACGATGGGCCTGAAGAACGCCTTCCCCACCCTGGAGGGCGCCAAGCGCGAGCTGGTGTCGATCCCGGGCGCACCGCCGAACCTGCTGGTGCCGCCCACCGGCTGCCGCTTCGCCGAGCGCTGCCCGTTCGCCACCGACCGCTGCCGTGAGGAGCGACCCGAGCTCGTCGAGATCGTGCCGGGCCGGCTGGCCGCCTGCCACTACCCGGAGCAGGCCGTCGAGTTCCGCGAGCGCACCGCCCACGAGGCCACCTGGGCCACGGTGGCCGAGCGGTTGGGCGAGGGCGACGAGACGCGCCGCGCCCCCAGGGGCGCGCGCGGCGACGGGCCGTTGGTCGAGGTCGACGCGTTGGTGCGCCACTACCCGGTCGCCCAGTCGTGGTGGAAGCGCCGCCGACGCGATGCGCCGGCGCGCGTGGTGCACGCGCTCGACGGCGTCAGCTTCGCCATCCGCCGGGGCGAGATCCTCGGCCTCGCCGGCGAGTCGGGGTCGGGCAAGACGACCACCGGCGAGACGCTCGTGCGCCTCCAGGCGCCGACGGCGGGCCACATCCGCTTCGCGGGCGAGCCCATCGAGCACCTGCGGGGCCGCCACCTGCGGGACTTCCGGCGCCACGCCCAGATGGTCTTCCAGGACCCCTACGAGACGCTCAACCCGCGCCTCACGATCGAGGACATCGTCGGCGAGCCGCTGACCATCCACCGCCTGGCGAACGGCGACGACCGCCGCGAGCGGGTGGTCGAGGCCCTGGAGCGCAGCGGGCTCAAGCCGGCGGACGAGTACCTCGAGCGCTTCCCCCACGAGCTCTCGGGCGGCCAGCGGCAACGCGTCGCCATCGCCCGCGCCATCGTGCTCGAGCCCGACTTCCTGGTGGCCGACGAGCCCGTGTCGATGCTGGACGTGTCGATCCGCGCCGGCGTGCTCAACCTGCTGCGCCGCTTCCGCGACGAGGACGGCATCTCGATCGTCTACGTGTCGCACGACCTGCCCACCATCCGCTACGTCGCCGACCGCACCGCCATCATGTACCTGGGCCAGGTCGTCGAGATCGGCCCCACCGAGTCCGTCATCCAGCGGAGATTGCACCCCTACACGCAGCTGCTGCTCGAGGCGAGCCCCGAGCCCGACCCGGACGTGGTCAAGCCCGCCCTGGAGGCCCGCGGCGAGATCCCCAGCGCCATCGACGTCCCCAACGGCTGCCGCTTCCACACCCGCTGCCCGCTGGCGACGCCGGCGTGCGGCTGGGAGGGCCGCGACGTCGAGGCCGCGCTGGCGGCGGCCCGGGTCGTGGAGCGCGACCTGAGCGGCATCGACGCGACCCGCGTCGACGCCCTGGACCTGTGGGTGACGACGGCTGACGCGGACGGCGCGCGCGAGCGGCTGACGGCCGCCATGGCGGCCGTGCACCCGAACCTCGTGGAGGCCAGCGAATGGACGCGCGAGGACCAGGGCTGGCGCCTGCGCTTCGCGCCCATCGAGCCGCCCCCGCTGATCGAGGTGGCGCCGGGGCACCAGGTGGCGTGCGTGCTCGTGGGACCGGAGGACGGCGGGGGCTGAGCGGGCGAGCCCCAGCGCCGCCACACGCGCGGGCCCCGCCGCCGCCTAGCGCGGATCGAAGCTCAGCCAGCGCCGCGGGTTCTCGCGCAGCACGACGTCGACGTCCGCCTCCGTCAGCCCCTCGGCCCGCAGCAAGCCCGCCACCGTCCGCGGGACGTGCGCGAAGCCCGTGGCGCCGGGGTGCCCGTACGCGGGCCAGTACGACTTCCTCGCCAGGTCGCCGCTGAGGATCACCTGGCGCAGGCGTCCCTCGGACGCGAGGCCGGCCACCAGCCGGGCGCGCGCCTCGTCCGACAGGTACTTGGCCTTGGCGAACTGATCGAGCCCGATGTGGACGCCGGTGGCGGCGAGCTCGAGCAGGTAGGCCAGCTCGGGCCGGAAGTCGCAGTGGCCGATCAACACCTGGTGCGGCGGGACCCCGCCGTCGACGAGGTGGCGCGCCTGCTCGAGCGCCCAGGTCGCGCGCTCGGTGTGCGTGCCGATCGGCGCCCCCGTGGCCCGGTGCGCCGCGACGGCGGCGTCGAGCACGCGGCGCTCCAGCGCGCCGGGACCGCCGCTGCCCGTGGCCGCCTTGATCAGGCCCGCGCGGACGGCTCCCCCGTCGCCGCCGTCGGGGCCGCCGCCGCCGGGCGCCAGCGCCACCTCCTCGACGGGCACGTACGCCATCGCCCCCAGCCGCACCTCGGCGACCATCCAGGCGACGATCGCGTCGTCGTCGTGCCGCGCCACGATCGGATCGGCGAAGCGGCCCTTGTTGAAGCCGGTGGCCGCGACCACGTGCACGCCGCTCGCCCGCGACGCCCGCCGCAGCGCGGCGACGTCGCGGCCGTAGTCGACCGTCGTCATCTCCACCACGGCCCCGCCGCCCGCCGCGCGGAACGACGCCAGCTCGCGCACGGCGGCGTCCTCGTCGTCGAGGGTGAGGTCGGGGTCGGTCACGTCGCGACCGGGGCGCGCGATGAGGTGCTCGTGACCGAGCGTGAGGCCGAGCTCCTCGGGCGCGACGTCGCCGAGCACGGTGCGGACGATCACAGCAGCGCCCCCAACGCCACGAGCCGCTCGCGCAACGCGCGCACGTCGACGCCCCGGAGGTCGCCGTCCTTGGCGATCGCCGCGGCCACGCCGGCGGCCTGGCCCATGGCCATGCACTGGCCCATCGAGCGCACCGAGGCATGGGCGTCGTGCGAGGCCGAGAGGCAGCGGCCGGCCACGACGACGCCGTCGACCCCGCGCGGCAGCAGGCAGCGGTAGGGGATGTCGTAGGTCTCCCCGTCGGGGAGGTACTCCCAGCGCGTGTCGCCGCCGGCGTGGTGCTCCTCGATCGGCGCCCCGCAGCGGGCCACGGCGTCGGAGAACTTTCGCGCAGCCAGGACGTCGTCGCGCGTGAGCCAGTACTCGCCGCGGATGCGGCGGGTCTCGCGGACGCCGATCTGCACCGACAGGCCGCTCAGGTGGGCCCGCTCGTAGCCCGGCACGCGGTCGCGCAGGAAGCGCGCGTACTCGAACGCCTGCGCGCGCCCCTCGCGCTCGGCCCGCGACAGCTGGTCCGGATCGGTGGCGTCCACGCCGGCCACGCGGGTCATGTTCGTGTGCATGACGTGGGGGAACGGCGTCACGTGCACGCTCCCCTCGCGCCGCGGCAGGGCGTAGTCGCCGCCCTCGGCGGCCTCCGCCATCCGCGCCCACAGCTCCTGCTTCGGGAAGGCGCGTGCCGCCTCGACGTCGACGCCGTTCATGCGGAAGGTGGCGGTCAGCGATTGGGCCGTGCCGTCGGCGCCCGCGTCCTCGAAGGGGGCGCCGGCGCGGGCCACCACGTCGGCGTCGCCCGAGGCGTCGACCACCGCCCGGGCCCGGATGCCGCGCAGCCCCTGCTTGGTGGCGATCACCGCGCCGGTCACGCGGTCGCCCTCCTGCAGGACGTCCACGAAGGTGACGTGGTGCAACACCCTCACGCCGGCCTCCGCCGTCAGCTCGTCCCACACCAGCTTGAGGGTGTCGGGGTCGTAGGTATAGCCGGCGCCGGCGCCGTAGGTGTTCGGCCGCTTCAGCACCATGCCGCGCCGCTCCAGACCGGCGATGACCCGGTCGGGGACGCCGCCCACCACCTTGCGCTCCGCGCTCCCGGGCGTGAAGAAGCCGTAGAACGTGTCGAGCACCATCGCGCCGGTGCCGCCGAGGAAGCCGTAGCGCTCGATCAGCAGGACGTCGGCGCCCTGCTCGGCGGCGGCGACCGCGGCGCTGCAGCCGGCCGAGCCGCCGCCGACCACCAGGACGTCGCAGGCGTAGGCCAGCGGCACGCTCCAGGCCAGCTCGATGCGCCCGCTCACCCGGCCACGCTCCAGCCGCCCGCCACCTCGAGGACGCTGCCGGTCACGAAGCGCGCCTCGTCGGAGACCAAGTAGACGATGGCGGCCGCCACGTCCTCCGGCGCGCCGGGCGCGCCCGTCAGCGGCTGGCGCTCGCGCAGGTAGGCGAGGATCTCGGGGTCCCCCTGCGCGCGCTCGCTCATGGGGGTGGCGATGAGGCCGGGCGCCACCGCGTTGACCCGGACCCCGTCGCGGGCGTACGCGGCCGCCATGCTCTTCGTGAGGGCGTGGATCGCCCCCTTGGAGGCGGCGTAGGCGTGCGTCGCGAAGTGCGCGGCGGCCGGGGCGTAGGCGAGCACCGACCCGGTGTTGACGATGGCGCCACGACGCTGCCGCAGCATGGGACCCAGCGCGAAGCGGCACATGAGGAAGGTGGAGCGGGCGTTGTTGTCCATCACGGCGTCCCAACCGGCGGCGGTCGCCTCGTGCACGGGCCCGTCGCCGAAGCGCCGACCCGACAGCCCGGCGACGTTGACCAGCACGTCGAGCCCGCCGAGGGCGCCGACGGCGCCCGTCACCGCCGCCTCGGCCCCCACCTCGCCGGCGAGGTCGGCGGCCAACCCGGAGAGGCCGGGGAGCTCCCCGCGCAGGTCCGCCACGCGCTCGTCGTCACGGTCGACGACGAACACGCGGGCGCCCTCGTCGAGGCAACGCCGGGCCACGGCCGCGCCGATGCCCGACGCGCCGGTCACCAGCACGCGCCTGCCCGCCAGCCGGCCATCAGCCGCCATAGACCACCTTCACGCGCTCGCGGTAGTCGTCGTAGGTCGCCTCGAAGCGCTCGCGCGAGGCCTCCGCGCCGATCTCGTACGCCGACGCCAGCACGAGCGGCGGTTGGCCGCGGGCGGCCAGGTCTTGCGCCACCAGCACCTTGAGCGCGTTCACCACCGCGGTGTTGCCGATCGTCGAGCCGGGCCCCACCTTGCCGTCGACACCGGGAACGGCGACCATGCTGTCGCCGGGGAGAGCGCAGTTGTCGATGACCAGGTCGGCGATGTCGGCGAGCTTGCGCCCGGAGCTGTGCTCGGAGGGGATCAGGGCCGAGTAGCTGGCCGCGATGACGGCGATCACCGTCAGGCCGCGCGCCTTGGCGCCCAGCGCGACGTCGACGGGCACGCCCTTGTTGCCCGACGTCGAGAACACGATCATCACGTCGTAGTCGCGGAAGACGAAGTTGGCGAGGATGGGCTCGCCCAGCCCCTCCATCCGCTCGATCGCCATCGCCTGGCGCTGACCGTTCGCGCCCACCACCTGCGTGTGGTTGGTGAGCGACAGCTCCACGATGGGGTGGAAGCCGGGGAAACTGCCGTAGCGGGGGAAGACCTCCTCGACCGCCATGCGCGAGTGGCCCGAGCCGAAGAGGTGGACCAAGCCGCGGCGCGCGATCGCCTCGGCGCAGAGCGCGGCGGCGCGCCGGATCGCCGGCAGCTGCGTGTCGCGCACACGCTGCAGGACGGCCTCGGCCTCGGCCAGGTAGGTCAGGGCGACGTCGGGCGACGCGGGTCCGGGCTCGTCCGGCGCCGGCGTGCCGGGCACGTCGGCGGGCGGCTCGGATCGATCGGGTAGCGGCATGCATCCTCCTCGGACGAGACGGCCGAGACCGGCGGCGCGGGCGACACGGCGGTCGAGCGCCCTCGCCGCGGCGGCGGACCGGCCGGCGCCATGGGTCGCAGCCAGTATAGTCGCGGCATGCCGAGAGGGCCGGGCTCCGCCGGCGACGCGATCGACACCGGCGTCGCCGTCGTCGACGCCTACGTGATCGGCGTCGACGTCGGCGGCACCACCACCAAGCTGGGCCGCTACCGACCCGGGGCCGACGACCTGGAGGGCTTCCGCAGCCTGCCGACGGGCGCGGCGCGCGCCCCCGCCGAGGTCCTCGCCGATCTCGCCGCCGCCGTCCGCGACCTCGCCGCGGGGGCGACCGGGACCGCCGCGGCGCTCGGCGTCGGCGTCCCGGCGACGCTCTCGCGCGACGGTCGCATCGAGGTGCTGCCCAACTTCGCGCCGGGGTGGCGCGGGCTCGACGTCGCCGCCTCGCTCGGCGCCGCCGTCGACCTGCCCGCGGTCGTCCTGAACGACGCACGCGCCTTCACGCTGGCGGAGGCGCGGCTCGGGGCCGCGGCGGGCGCACGGACGGCGTTCGGCGTGACGCTGGGCACGGGCGTCGGCGGCGGCCTCGTCATCGACGGGCGCGTGCACCGGGGCGACTCCGGCAACGCCGGCGAGTTCGGCCACCACGTCCACGACCCCCACGGGCCGCGCTGCGGCTGCGGCAGCCACGGCTGCATCGAGGTGTACGCGTCGGCGCCGGCGCTGGTCGCCGCCGTCATGCGGGCGTTCGCGCAGGGGGCGGCGCCGGTGCTGGCGCGGCTCGCAGGGGGCCGGCGCGACGCCGTCACGCCGGCGCTCATCGCGGAGGCCGCCGCCGCGGGCGACACCATCTGCGCCGACGCCTTGGGCCGCGTGACGCTCGTCCTCGGCGTGGCCCTCGCCAACGTCACCACCTTGGTGTCGCCCGAACGCATCGTCATCGGCGGCGGCATGGCGGGCCTGGGCGACGCGCTGTTCGCGCCGCTGCGCCGCGTCCTGGCCGCCTACGCGCCGACGGCGGGGGAACGCCTGCCGACGATCGTGCCCGCCGCCCTCGGCGACCGGGCGGGCGCCCTGGGGGCCGCGCTGCACGCGCTCGACACCTTCCGCTAGCCGTGCGCCCCGCTGGGCGGGCGCGCGCCCCGGCGGCGGAGCGCCCGCGCCCCGGCGGCGGGGCGCCCGCCCGGCGCCCACGCAGTACAATCGGAGGCGTCCGAGTTCGTGATCCGGTCCAGCGTCTGGAAGGAGGTGCCTCAGGCCCAGATGATGGGTGGACCGCATCGCCCAGGACCCGGTGCAGTACGACGAGAGAGGTTCAACATGCTGAAGAGATTCCTTCCGATCCTCATCACCGCCCTCGTGCTCGGCCTCGCCTCGACGGCGATGGCCAAGACGTTCTTCTGGATCTCGCACGGCGATCCGGCCGATCCGGTGTGGACCTACTTCCTGCAGGGCGCCGAGCAGTGGGCCGATGACACCGGCAACACGGTGAACACCTCGTTCCACAGCGGCGACGTGCCCTCGCATCAGGAGGCCTTCCGGGCCGCCATCACGGCCGGCGCGGACGGCATCGTCACCAGCACGCCCGACCCCGGCACGCTCGACGAGGTGATCGCCGAAGCGCAGGCCCGCGGCATCCCGGTCGTCATCATCAACACCGAGGACGCCCAGAGTGGCCGTGACGCCTACGTCGGCGGCGACACCGAGGAGATCGGCCGACGCTGGGCGCGGTACCTCGTCGACAACGGCTTCGTCGGTCCCGGCGACTTCGTCTGGCTCCCCGTCGAGGTCCCCGGCGCCACCTACCAGGTGCTGGCCACGACCGGCATCGCCAGCGTCTTCGACCCGCTCGGCATCACCTACGAGGTGACCGAGGCCAAGCTCGACCAGGCCGAGATCATCACCCGCATGTCGGACTACCTGCTCGCCAACCGCGACCGCATCGACGCGATCATCGGCCTCGGCGACCTCGTCACCGGCAGCATCGCGCGCGTGTTCGACCAGGTCGGCGTCGCCCCGGGCGAGTACCCCGTGGTGGGCTGGGGCAACTCCGCCGACACCGCGCAAGAGGTGCTCGACGGCTACGTGAACGCCGCCATGTGGCAAGACCCGCAGGCCACCAGCTACATGGGCCTGTCCGTCGCCGCCATGGCCGCCGCCGGCATCCCGCCGGGCTTCGACATCATCGTCGGCACGCTGTACGAGGCCGACACGGCGCAGATCTACCTCGACATCATGACGGGCCAGTAAGCCCCTGGTTCCCTCGGCCGGGCCGTGCGGAAGGAACGCGCGGCCCGGCCCGCCTGGAGATGCCATCGCCGCGACGCGGTGGCGCTTCCCTCGACCCCGAAAGGGCTCATGAACAGCACAGCGCGCCCAGGCTCGTCCATCGTCCGCCAGCTGACCTCCACGCCGGAGTTCCTTCCCTTCACCCTCCTCACCGTCCTGGTCGTCACCTTCGCGGCGCTCACCCCCAACTTCCTGTCGCAGGGCAACCTCAGCAACCTGCTGGCGTTCACGCCCGAGCTCGGCATGATCGCGCTGGGCATGACCGTGCTCATGACGTCGGGCGAGTTCGACCTGTCGGTCGGCTCGGTGTTCGGGTTCACGCCCGTGCTGATGTGGACCCTCTTCAACGAGGGCATCATGCCGCTCGAGCTCGCGATGGTGATCGGCCTGATCGTGGCGGTGGGGATCGGCTTCGTCAACGGCTGGTTCGTCACGCGCCTGCGCATCCCGTCGTTCCTCGTCACGCTCGGCATGATGATGACCGTCCGTGGCGTCGCGCTCTACACGACCAGCGGCTTCCCGCAGCGCACCTGGCGCGCGGAGTCGTGGCTGATGGACCTCGTGGTGGGCGACTTCTACGTCGGCGGGTTCCGCCTCTACGCATCGCTGTTCTGGTTCATCGGCTTCGCGCTGGTGCTGGGTTACATCATGACCCAGTCGAAGTTCGGCAACTGGATCCAGGCCGCGGGCGGCAACCCCATCGCGGCGCGCGCCCGCGGCGTGCGGGTGAGCGTGACGAAGACCTGGCTGTTCATGCTGACCTCGTTCCTCGCCGCCTACGCGGGCATCACCAGCTCGATCCGCGTCTCGGCCGCCAACCCGAACAGCGGTACCGGGTACGAGCTCGAGGTCATCGCGATGGTCGTCATCGGCGGGACCGCCCTCGCGGGGGGGCGCGGCACCATCCTCGGCACGGTCCTCGGGGTGCTGATGCTGCGCATGATGCGCAACGGCATCGTGCTGATCGGTGTCCCCGGCCTGGCGTACAACATCTTCATCGGCGTGACCATCTTGACCATGATGGCGCTGCAGGCCTATCTCGCGCGCCGACACCCGATGGGAGGAGGTTGACGTGGCCACCGACCTCATCCAGATGAAGGGGATCGCCAAGTCCTACGGACCCGTCACGGCGCTCGACGGCGTCGATTTCGCGGTCCGCGAGAACGAGATCGTCGGGCTGCTCGGCGACAACGGCGCCGGCAAGTCGACCCTGATCAAGATCCTGTCGGGCACCGTCACCGCCACCCGCGGCGACATCTTCGTCCGCGGCCAGAAGGCCCAGATCCGCAACACCACCGACGCCATCGCGCTCGGCATCGAGACGATCCACCAGGACTCGGCCCTGGTGACGCAGCTGTCGATCGCGCGCAACCTGTTCCTCGGGCGCGAGCCGACGATCGGCCCCGGGTTCCTCAACCGCATGGACAAGCGCAAGATGAACGAGGTCGCCGGCAGGCTGCTCAAGGAGATCGGCATCAAGAAGGACATCCCCGCCACCACGCCCATCAGCTACCTCTCCGGCGGCGAGCGGCAGGCCGTGTCGATCGCGCGGGCCCTGCACTTCGATTCCGACCTCATCATCCTCGACGAGCCGACGAACAACCTCGGGGTCGAGGAGACGCAGGGCGTGCTGCGCTTCATGCGCCGGGCGCGCGACACCGGACACTCGCTGATCTTCATCGCCCACAACATCCACCACGTCTTCCAGGTGGTGGACCGCATCGTCGTGCTGCGGCGCGGCAAGGTCGTCGCCGAGGACGTCGACCCCAAGCAGACGACGATCGAGGCCGTCGAGGAGCTCATCACGGGCATGGCGATCACCCAGGCGGCGTGACGCCCTCGCCCGGCCCCCTGTTCGACCTCCCGCGCGACGTCCTGCCGCGTCCGCCGCGGCGGACCGACCACGCCATCGGCGTCGTCGGCGCGGGCTTCATCGTGCGCGACGTGCAGCTCGTCGCGTACCGCGAGGCCGGCTTCCGGGTGGCGGCGATCGCCTCGCGCACCCCCGCGCACGCGCGCGCCGCGGCGGCCGCCCGCGGCGTGCCGACCGTGCACGACACCGTCGCCGAACTCCTCGCCGACCCCGGCATCGAGATCGTCGACATCGCCGTCCCGCCGCGCGTGCAGCTCGACGTCGTGC
>JAHYJQ010000327.1 GCA_019429025.1 Trueperaceae bacterium
TGGCGGCCACGGCCGCCCTCGTGCGCGACCCCCGCCAACGCGACACGCGCCAGCGCGACGCACGGCGACCCCACGCGCAGCCGGACGGCGCCGACGCCCTCGCCGCCGCGCTGGCGGCCTGGCGCCGGCCCGCCCCGCGCGACGCGCTGCTCGTCACCAGCGTCCACCGCGCCAAGGGGCTGGAGTGGCCGGTGGTGCACGTCCCGGGGATGAACGCCGGCAGCTTCCCGCTCGGGGACGACCCCGAGGAGCGGCGGCTGGCCTACGTCGCCTGGACCCGCGCGCGCGAGGCGCTGCACCTCTACCGTGACGCCCGCGCCCCGCCGTCGCCCTTCCTGGAGCAGGGCGAGGTCGCCCGGATCGCCGCGCTGGCCCGCGACGGCGCCTGGCTGGCCGCACGTACGCAGGACGGCGCGACCCTGGCCGCGCGCTGGTTCCGGCGCGAGGCGCGGCGACGGTTCGGCGCGGAGGGTCGGGGGTACGATGTCGCGACCGCGCCCCCCGCCAGCGAGCGGGCGCGCGCGCAGGAGGACTTCCTTGCACCCCATCGACCGTGACGCGGTACAGGCCGAGCTCGACCGGCGGCGCGAGCAACCGGTGTACCTGCACCTGGAGACGACCACCGGCTCGTACACCGCCCTCGGGCCCGACAAGAAGCCTCCCGTCATCGCCTTCGTGCGCAACGCCCAGGTGACGTACGCGCGCGGGGTGGTCACGGGCCCCGGCCCGTACCGCGTGGGCCTGAAGCTGCAGGACGGCTGGGTCTACGCCGACGGCCTCACCGACTTCGTGGTGAGCGAGCGCGACGAGCTGCTGCTCGCCGGCCACGACCACGACGGCTACCTCACCGTGGCGCTGCAGCTCTCGGCCCAGCCCTTCCGGGAGGCCTGAGCATGGCGAACCCGACGACCGCCGGCGCGCCCGTCGAAACGACGCACGCCGCGACGCCCGCGCCCTTCGTTCCCGCCGCCGAGCGCGGCCTGCTGGTGGTGCTGCCGCACCCCGACGACGAGACCTTCTCGTCGGGCGGCACGATGGCGCGCTGCGCCGACGCCGGCGTCCCCGTCACCTACCTCTGCGGCACCTACGGCGACATGGGGCGGCGCATGGGCCGGCCGGCCTTCGCCAACCGCGAGTCGCTGCGCGACATCCGCGAGCGCGAGCTCGCCGACGCGTGCGCCGTGCTCGGCGCCGAGGTGCGCATGCTGGGCCTGCGCGACAAGTGCGTGGAGTTCGAGGACCCCATCGAGGTCGCGGAACGGGTGCGGGCCGTGATCGAGGAGCTCGATCCGTCCACCGTCGTCGGCTTCTACCCGGGCTACGCGGTCCACGCCGACCACGACGCGCTGGGCCTCATCGTGCAGCTGGCCGTGCGCGCGCTGCCGGCCGGCCGTCGGCCACGCCTGCTGGCCGTGGCGGTCGGCGACCAGGAGGCCAACCGCGCCACGCTCGGCGAACCCGACGTGCTCAGCGACATCGCCCACACCGTCGACCGCAAGATCGCGGCCCTGCGCGCGCACCGCAGCCAGACCGAGGCGATGTTCGTCAAGTGGGACGAGGACGCCGAGGACGAGCAGGGCAAGGCCTTCCGCGACCGCCTGCTCGGCGGCGAGCGGTTCTACCTGCTCGACCCGCACCACGTCACCGGCTACGAGAGGAACCGCCCATGAGCGATCGCACGGCGCCCAGCCTGCCGACCGACCTCCGCACCCGCTACCGCGAGCTGCTCGCGCGCTGGGTGGCGATCCCTTCGGTGGCCGCCGAGGGGCGCGCCCAGGGCGCCGCCGCGGAGGCGGTCGCCGAGGTACTGCGCGACCTGGGCCTGGACGTCGAGGTCCACCCCACCGCCGGCGCGCCGGTGGTGTTCGCGGAGCGCCGCGTGCCGGACGCCCCCACCGTGCTCTTCTACAACCACTACGACGTGCAGCCGGCCGATCCGCTCGAGGCGTGGACCGCCGACCCCTTCACGCTCGACGAGCGCGACGGCAAGCTGTTCGGGCGTGGTGCCACCGACGACAAGGGACAGCTCGCCTCGCGCGTCGTCGCGCTCGAGTGGCTCAAGCGGCGCCACGGCGGTGAGCTGCCGGTCGGCGTGGTCTTCGTGGTCGAGGGCGAGGAGGAGGTCGGCAGCCCGAACATGGCGCCCTACGTCGCCGCCATGCGCGACCGCCTGCGGGCCGACGCCTGCGTGTGGGAGTTCGGCGGCGTCGACGCGCACGACCGGCCGCACCTCGTCTCCGGCCTCAAGGGCATCGCCACCGTCGACCTGAGCGTGCGCACCGCGGACTACGACCAGCACTCCGGGCTCGGTCCGGTCGTGCAGAACGCCGTCTGGCTCATGGCCGCGGCCGTCGCCAGCCTGCGCGACGCCGACGGCCGCGTGCTCATCGACGGCTTCTACGACCGCGTCCGACCCGCCACGGAGCGCGAGGCGCACTACGTCGCCGCCGCGCCCCGCGAGGACGACGTCGTCGCCCGCCAGATCGGCGTCGAGCGCTTCCTCGCCGGCGCCACCGGCAGCGAGTGGCAACGGCGACTGCAGCTGGAACCGGTCGTCAACGTCAACGGCCTGCACGGCGGCTACGGCGGTCCCGGCATGAAGACGGTGCTGCCGGCCTCGGCCACGGCCAAGCTCGACTTCCGCCTGGTGCCCGACCAGGACCCCGAGGAGATCGTCGGCCTGCTGCGGGCGCACCTCGATCGGCACGGCTTCGGGGCCGTCGAGACGAAGCTGGCCGAGCGCCCGGAGCACCCGAGCCGCGTCGACCCGGACCACCCGTGGGTCCAGCACGCTGCCGCGGCGCTCGAGGAGGCCTATGGCACGCCCGCGATCGTCACGATCAGCTCCGGCGGCTCGGGCCCGCTGTCGCCCTTCGTCGACGAACTGGGCGTGCCGGTGATCATGATCGGCGTCGGCTACGCGGAGGGGCGCGCGCACGCGCCCGACGAGAACGTCCGCTGGGTCGACGTGGAGCGCGGCACGTACGCCACGGTCCGCACGATCGAGCGCTGGGCGGGGTTGACGCCGGCGGACTGAACACCGGCCGACGGCCGCTACGAGCGCGACAGGACGTCGCCGCGCCGGAAGCCGCGCGCGCCGAAGAACAGCAGGGCCGCGGCGGCGGCCCAGAAGACGGCGCCCAGCAGCAACGTCAGCCCCACCGAGAAGACCACCGCACCGGTGGCCTGCCCGATCAGCAGGACGACGATCGGCAGCACCACGACGCCGCCGATCTGATAGGCCTCCTGGAAGGTGTTGACGCGCGCCGAGACCAGCACCGTGGCGCCGAGCCCGAGGGCGGCGACGGCCGGCGCCGTTGTGGCCCAGCGGGCCGACGACCTCGCCGCGGGCCACGGTGAGGTCGATGGCGTCCACCGCGCGAACGGTGCCGCCGCCCGAGGCGAAATCGCGCGTCAGGGCCCGAGTGACGACCACGGTGTCGTTCATGGACCCATGCTCTGCGCCACCCAC
>JAHYJQ010000012.1 GCA_019429025.1 Trueperaceae bacterium
GGGGAAAGGCGAGGGGGGCGATCTCGCAGCTGCGGCGCGAGACGAGGCGGCGGGCGCCCGCCGCGGCGCGCCCGGCGACGCCCGACCGGCTCGCGCCGGGGACGATCGTGCGGGTCGACGCGTACGGCGCCGAGGGCCCGGTGGTGGAGGTGCGCGGCGACCAGCTGGTCGTGCAGCTCGGCCTGCTCAAGGTCGAGGTCGACCGCCACGAGGCGACGGTGGTCCGCGCGCCCGACGCCGCCAAGGGCCCCAAGGCGCCGGTCCCGCCCGGCGCGGGCTTCGAGCGCGAGCTCAACGTGCGTGGCGAGCGCGTCGAGGAGGCGATCGAGAAGGTGCGCGACCTCGTGCGCGAGGCCCACGCCCTGCAGGTCGAGAGCGTTCGGGTGCTGCACGGCAAGGGCACGGGCGCGCTGCGCGACGCCGTGCGCCGCTACCTCAAGGACGAACGCCTGGTGGAGCGCTTCGAGGACGCGGTCCCCTACGAGGGTGGCTTCGGGGTCACGGTGGCGTACCTGCGGCCTCGCTGAGCGGCCGCGGGGACCGGCGTCGTCGCGTGACGTGCGCCGCGGCGGGGCCCGGGTACCCTCGCGCATGCCCCGCCCCCGCGCCATCGTCTTCGACCTCGACGGCACCCTCGTCGATTCGCTGCCCGACATCGTCGGCGCCTTCCGTGACGCCTTCGCCGAGCACGGCCTGACGCCGCCCCCCGAGGCGGCGGCGCGCGACCGCGTCGGCCTCCCGCTCGAGACGATGTACGCGGCCTTCGCGCCGGCCGAGCGCGTCGCCGCGCTGTCCGCGAGCTACCGGCGGATCTACCCGCAGCGCTTCACCCGGCACTCGCGGCCGTACCCGGGCGTTCCGGAGGCGCTCGCGACCCTGAGGGACCGAGGCTTCCGCCTGGCGGTCGCGACCACCAAGCGCAGCGACATGGCGGCGCGCCTCGTCGCGGCGCTGGGCCTGACGGACGCGCTCGACGTCGTGCAGGGCACCGACGGCTTCCCCCACAAGCCGGCGCCCGACGTCGTGCGGCGCGCGCTGGCGGCGCTGGATGCCGACGGCGTGTGGATGGTCGGCGACACCGTGCACGACATCGAGGCCGGCCGGGCGGCCGGTCTCGCCACCTACGCCGTCACCTGGGGGACGCACGACGCCGAGCGCCTGCGTGCGGCGCGGCCGGACCGGCTCGAGGCGTCGCTCGAACCGTTGCTCGCGGCGACCGCCGGTTAGCATCGCGCATGGACACCAACGGCAAGCAGTACGTCATCGACGCCATGGCGGAGGACGCCTGGCGGATGTTCCGCATCCTGGGGGAGTTCGCCCAGGGGTTCGAGGAGATGGCCGACGTCGGCAAGGCCGTCACCATCTTCGGCTCGGCGCGCCTCACGCAGGATCACCCCGACTTCGCGAAGGCGGAGGCGCTGAGCGCCGACCTCGCCCAGCGGGGCTACGCGGTCGTCACCGGCGGCGGACCCGGGATCATGGAGGCGGCGAACAAGGGCGCCTTCGAGGCGGGCGGCCGCAGCGTGGGCCTCAACATCGCGCTGCCGCACGAGCAGGCGCCGAACCCCTACCAGACCGACACGGTGAACTTCCGCTACTTCTTCGTGCGCAAGGTGCTGCTGGTGAAGTACTCGACGGCGTTCATCGTGTTCCCCGGGGGCTTCGGGACGATCGACGAGCTGTTCGAGGCGATGACGCTCATCCAGACGAAGAAGATCATGCCGTTCCCCGTCTTCCTGGTGGACACCGGCTACTGGCGGGGGCTCATCCAGTGGCTGCAGGGGACGCTGGTGCGCGCGGGCACGATCGCCGAGCACGACCTGCACCTGTTCAAGGTGGTCGACGACGTGGCGGGGATCCCCGACGAGATCGAGCGCTACTACGGGTCGTCGAACCATGGGGGCTTCAACCTGCCTTGACCGGCGATGCCGGCCGGGGCCGGCGCGGTGCCGCGGCGCGTTCCGCCGACGCCCGTTGGCTCCGCGTCGGCGCCTTGCGGGCCGCGGCACGATTCGGCCTAAGGGAACTTGACATGATGGCACTCAGGTTTTATCCTGTGTGCGTAAGAGGCGGTCGGCACCACCGGTCCGGCCACCGTTCGAGATCCCACCTGTGGAGGTGACCATGTCCCTCGTCCGAAGCACCAACCCCTATGCCGTCCCCACCGTTCGCCGCACCCTGGCCGATGACCTGTTCGGCGGCTTCGAGCGCCTGTTCGAAGACGTCGGCCGCAGCGAGACCAACGCCCTGGCGATGGACTTCTTCGAGACCGAGGACGCGCTCGTGCTCGAGCTCGCCGTGCCCGGCGTGACCTCCAGCGGGGTCGACGTCTCCGTCGAAGGCCGCCAGGTGACCGTGCGCGCCGAACTGCCCGCCGCGCCCGAGGGCGAGGACCGCCGCTACTGGCTGCGGAACCTGCCGCGCGGCGCCTACACGCGCACCGTGCGCCTGCCGGTCGGCGTCGACGTCGACGCGATCGAGGCCCGCGTGCAGAACGGCGTGCTCAGCCTGCGGATGCCGAAGGCCGCCGAGGCGAAGGTGCGCAAGCTGCAGATCCAGGACGCCTGAGCAGCGGCCTCGCCGAAACCCTGCGCCCGCGGTCGCTTGCTGACCGCGGGCGCGTGGTGTGATGCGGCGGTGATCGAGCTCCTGGCCGCGCACCCCCTCGTTCTGCTCTTCGCCGTGGCCGCCGTGGGCGTCCCCCTCGGGCGCATCCCCATCCTCGGGGTGCGGGTGGGCGTGGCGGCCGTGCTCTTCGCCGGGCTGGCCTTCGGCGCGCTCGACCCCCGCCTGCGCCTGCCCGAGATCGTCCTGCAGCTCGGCCTGGCCCTGTTCGTGTACACGGCCGGCCTCGCCAGCGGTCGCGCTTTCCTGCGTGCCTTCGACCGGCGCGGGCTGCGGGCCAACCTGCTGGTGCTGACGGCGCTGGTGGCCGGCGCCGGCGCCACCGTGCTCGTGGCCCGCGCGATCGGTCTCGACCCGGCCACGGCGGCCGGTCTCTACAGCGGCGCGACGACCAACACGCCGGCGCTCGCCGCCGTCGTGGACGCGCTGCGCGGAGCGGACGAGGCCGCCCGCGCGGCGCCCGTCGTCGCCTACTCGCTCGCGTACCCCGGGGGCGTCCTCGGCGTCATCCTGGTGATCGCCGCGGCGCAGCGCGCCTGGCGCACGGACTACGCCGCCGAGTCGCGCGGCCTGCGCGACTACGGCGTCGGCGGCGAGCTGCTGCGCAGCGTCACCGTCCGCGTCACCCGTGACGAGCTGGCGGGGGCGCCCGTGCAGGTCTGGCGCGAACGCGAGGGCTGGCACGCGATCCTGGGACGCTACCGCCGCGGCGGCGAGGTGCGCCTCGTCCAGGGCGACACCGTCCTGCGGCCCGGCGACGAGGTGACGCTCGTCGGGTCGGAGCGCGATCTGGCCGTCGTGGCCCCGAGGCTCGGCGAGGTGACCGACACGCGCCTCGACCTGGAGCGGAGCGAGCTCGACTTCCGCCGGCTCTTCGTCTCCCGGCCAGAGGTGGTGGGGCGGACGCTCGCGGAGCTGCGCCTCCCGCAGCGCCTCGGCGCGGTGGTGACCCGCGTCCGGCGCGGCGACGCCTTCCTGCTGCCGACGGCCGATCTGCGCCTGGAGCTGGGCGATCGCGTGCGGGTCGTCGCGCGCCAGGACCACATGGCCGAGGTCGAGCGCACCTTCGGCGACTCGTACCAGGCGCTCTCCGAGGTCGACGTCCGCTCGCTCGCCCTCGGGCTCGGCGCGGGCCTGCTGCTCGGCCTGGTCCCCGTGCCCCTACCCGGGGGCGTGGTCCTGCGGCTAGGCTTCGCGGGCGGCCCGCTGCTCGTGGCGCTCGCGCTCGGGGCCATCGGCCGCAGCGGCCCGCTCGTGTGGACGCTGCCGTACTCGGCCAACCTCACGCTGCGCCAGTTCGGCCTGCTGCTGTTCCTCGCGGGCGTGGGCACCGGCTCGGGCTTCGCGTTCGCCTCCACGCTGCGCGCCGGGTCCGGGCTCGACGTCGTGCTGGGGGGCCTGGCGTTGACCGTCACGCTCGCGGCGACGACGCTGTTCGTCGGCCACCGCCTGCTGCGGCTGCCGATGAACGTCATGGTCGGCGTGGTGAGCGCCCAGCACACCCAACCCGCGGCGTTGGGCTACGCGGTGGAGCAGACGGGCAACGACCTGCCCCACGTGGGGTACGCCACCGTCTTCCCGGTGGCCACGATCGCCAAGATCGCGCTCGCGCAGGTCGTGCTCCTGCTCGTCTGACGCGCCGGCGCCGCGAAGCTCAGGGCCCCCAGCGCGGCGGCAGCGCCCGCTGCCCGAACACCTGGCCCGCCAGGGCGAAGATCTCCGCCGGCTCCAGGCCCTGGCCCAGATAGGTCGATCCGCGCCAGATCTCCACGTGCGGGTGCGGGTCGTGCTCCGTCCGCTCGACGCCGTCGATCGTGCCGGAGTTGCCGGTGAGGCCGATCACCTGGCCCTGGGCGACCGTCGCGCCGACCTGCACGTCGGCCGGGATGTCCGCCAGGTGGGCGTAGCGGGTGACGAAGCCGCCCGCATGCTCGAGCCACACCTGACGCCCGCGGAGTTGGTCGAGGATCTCCTCGGGCGTCGACATCACGCGGCGCGCCTCCGCGATGATCGTGTCGTAGGTCGCCTGGTCCATCTCGACGTAGTCGTGGTCGGCGCGCAGGACGACGCCGTCGGCGACCGAGACGATCGGCGTGCCGTAGGTGATCGTCGTCGCGCCGCTGACCGCGCCGTCGTAGAAGTCGAAGCCCTCGTGGGTGCCGTTGCGGTAGGCGCGGTTGGCGTTGGGCCAGTGCGAGGCCCGTGAGCTGATGGTGGCGTCGGTCACGGGGGGCACGTAGCCGCTCGGCCAGCCGCGCACGAAGGGGGCCTCGGCGAGCTCGCGCAGGCGCGCCGCCAGGATGCCCTGGCGCAGGGCGGGGTTGGCGTTGGCGTGCGCCATGACGCCCTGGCCCTGGGCGTCGACCGCCGTCGGGTCGGCGCCCGCGTTGAGCAGCAGCAGCGGCAGGCGCGCGTCCGGGGCGTGACGCAGGGCCAACAGCAGGGCGGTCGTGCCGTCCGCCGCCGCCCACTGGACGTCGCTGCCGGCGGCGATCAGCGCCGCGGTGGCGGCCGTCAGGCCGCGCATGGCGGCCACGTGCAGCGGGGGCCGTCCCTCGCCGTCGAGCACCGCGAGGTCGGCGCCCGCCTCGAGGGCCGCGGCGACCCCCGCCTCGTCGTCGGCCGCCAGGGCCGCCAGCAGGGCCGGCACCGGCGGCGGCGCCGGCTCGCGGGCGAAGGGGTTGGGCAGGACGTCGAAGCGCCACGCCGCCACGGTCGCGGCGACGAGCACGAACAGGGCGATCAGGGCGACGCGGACCATGCGCCAAGGTACCAGGGGGGCGTGATGAGAAGGGGGAGGGCCGCCGCGGTCAGAGCGTCTCGACCCGCACCACGGCGTTGCCGAAGCTGCTGCCGCCGCCGAGGTCCGTGAGGCGCTCGCTGGTGAGGTCGTTGAGGCTGCGCCCGTCGGGGGCGAGCTTCGGCCACCACTGGCCCAGCGCGATCAGGACGCCCTCGCGGGCGGCGTCGGTGACGTCGATGCGCCGCACGATCGCGCCCTGGGCGCTCACGACCCGGTGCCGCTCGCCGTCGCGCACGCCGAAACGGGCGGCGTCGGCCGGGTGCAGCAGCATGCGCGGCTCGCCTCCCGCGGCCTCGAGCAGCGACGCCACGTTGCCCATCGAGGTGTTGAGGACGTGGCGGCCGGGCGGAGAGATGAGCCGCAGCGGGTACGCCTCCGTCGGTCGCTCCTCGAACGTCACCACCTCCGGCGGCGGATCGAAGGCGACCTTGCCGTCCGGGTGGTGCGCGCCATCGGCGTAGGGTCGGAACGGCTGAGGCAGCCGCAGCTTGAGCGAGCGCGCCTCGCGCAGCCGCTCGAAGGTGATGCCCGCGAGGTGCGGGTGGCCGCTCGCGAGCAGGTCGCGGGCGACCTCCTCGGCCGACCACGCCAGCGTCGGGTCGTCGAGCCCGAGCCGCCGGGCCAGCTCGCGGAACACCCAGGTGTTCGGGCGGGTGTCGCCGGCCGCCGGCACCACGGGCTCCGCCCACTGCAGGTGGTAGTGGCCGTAGGCGGTGTAGAGGTCGGGGTGCTCGAGGAAGGTCGTCGCGGGCAGCAGCACGTCGGCGTAGTCCGCGGTGTCGGTCTGGAAGTGCTCGAGGACGGTGGTGAAGAGGTCGTCGCGCGCGAGCCCGGCGCGCACGCGCGCCGAGTCCGGCGCCACGGCCGCCGGGTTGGCGTTGAACACGAACAGCTTCGCGACGGGCGGCCCCGCGGGCACCAGCAGGGCGCTGGCCAGCCGGCTCTGGTTGATCACCCGCACGCCGGGCCGCAGCAGGTGCCGGCCGGCCGTGCGCTCGGTGCCGAGCACGAAGCCGCCGGAGGTCGAGATGCCGCCGCCCCCGCCCCGGTGCCGCCAGGCGCCCGTCAGCGCGGGCAGCAGCGAGATGGCGCGCACCGCGTTGCCGCCGCCCTCGTTGCGCGTCATGCCGTAGCCGATGCGGACGTACGCGGCCCGCGCCTCGGCGAAGCGGCGGGCGACTGCCTCGATGCGCCCCGGCGCGATGCCCGAGACCGCGGAGGCGCGCTCGGGCGTCCACGCCGCGACGGCCTCCCGGTAGGCGTCCAGGCCACGGGCGTGGCGGGCGAGGTAGTCGCGGTCCTCGAGCCCGTCGCGCAGGATGACGTGGCCCATCGCCAGGGCCACGGCGGCGTCGCTGCCGACGGCGAGCTGCCAGTGCTCGTCGGCCACCCGGGTGGTGTCGTTGCGGTAGGGGTCGACGTGCAGCACGAAGGCGCCCGCGCGCTTGGCGGCGCGCACGTCGGGCATGAGGTGCACGTGGCTGCGGGCGGCGTCGATGCCCCACAGGATGACCAGGCGCGCGTGGGGAAGGTCCTCCGGGTCGGTCGCCAGTTTGTGCGGACCGTAGTTCGCCTCCCAGCCGGCGCCGCCGGTGGCCGCGCAGATCGTCCAGTCGAGCTCGCTGGCGCCGAGGGCGCGGAAGAAGGCCAGCGGGTGGTCGCGTTCCACGTGTCCCATGGTGCCGGCGTAGCTGTAGGGCAGGACGCTCTCGGCGCCGTAGCGGTCGACGGCGCCCTGGGTCCGCTCGGCCACCAGGTCGAGCGCCTCGTCCCAGGTGGCGCGCGCGAAGCGGCCCTCGCCCTTGGACCCGACGCGCACCATGGGGTGCAGCAGGCGGTCGGGGTGGTGCTGGCGCTCGGGGTAGCGGGTCGTCTTCACGCAGGCGAAGCCGCGGGTGTAGGGGTGGTCGGGGTCCCCCTCGAGGCGCGTGACGCGGCCGTCCTCCACCGTGATGCGCACGGCGCAGGCGTCGGGGCAGTCGAGCGGGCAGACGCTTCGGGACACGGCCACGGCGGTACGCTAGCACGCGTGCGCGCCGCCGTCCGCCGCGAGTTTCCCGTCCTGGTGAGGATCGCCATCCCGCTGGCGATCGCCCAGGTCGCGCAGAACGGGATGAGCTTCGTCGACACCCTCATGGCCGGTCGCCTCGGGCCCGATGCCCTCGCCGGCATCGCGCTCGGCGCCGTCAGCTTCTTCTTCGTCACCGTCGTGCTCTCGTCGATGCTCTTCGCGGTGGGGCCGATGGTGGCGCAGGCGACCGGCGCGCGGCGCCCCGAGGACGCCGTCGCCGCGTTGCGTCAGGGGCTCCTGTGGGGGCTCGTGCTCACGCCCCCCGCCGCCTTGCTGCTGTGGCTGATGCCGACCGTCCTGCGGGCGATGGGCCAGGACCCCACCGTCGTCGCCCCCGCCGAGGGCTACCTGCGGGCTGCGTCGGCGGGGGTCCTGCCGCTCATGGCCTTCACCTCGCTCCGCGCCTACCTGGAGGGGCAGGGCCGCACGCGGCCGCTCATGCTCGTCGCGTTCCTCGGCGTCGGCCTCAACGTCCTCGCCAACCAGGCGTTCATGTTCGGCCGCTGGGGCTTCCCGGCGCTCGGCCTGACGGGCACCGGCGTCGCCACCAGCCTGGTGTACGCCGCGATGGCGCTGGCCGGGTTCGCCTACGTCGCGCGCAGCGACCGGGCGCGCGCCGTGTTCGCTGGCCCCTGGCGCTGGGACGGGCCGACCGCCGGCGAGGTGCTGCGACTCGGCTGGCCGATCGCCCTCACGGTCGCGTTCGAGACGGGCCTGTTCGCGGTGTCGGCGCTCTTGATGGGGCGCTTTGGGCCCGCCTCGCTGGCCGGCCACCAGGTGGCGATCCAGACCGCGTCGATGACCTTCATGGTCCCGCTCGCCCTCGGCATCGCCACCACCGCGCGCGTCGGGCACGCGGTCGGCAGGGGAGACCCGCTGGGTGCGCGCGCCGCCGGCGTCGTCGGCATCGCCGTCTCGCTGCTCGTCATGACCGCCACCGCGCTCCTCTACCTGACGGCGCCGCGCGCGGTGGTGGCGCTCTACCTCGATCTCGGCGATCCCCGGAACGCCGCGGTGGTCGCCCACGCGGTCGCCTTCCTCGGGGTGGCGGCCGCCTTCCAGCTGTTCGATGGTCTGCAGGTCAGCGCGCTGGGCGCGTTGCGCGGCCTGAAGGACACGCGGGCGCCGATGCTCATCACGCTGGTGTCGTACTGGTTCGTCGGCCTCGGCAGCGGCATCTGGCTGGCGTTCGGCCGCGGGCTGGCGGGCGTGGGCCTGTGGTGGGGCCTGGTGATCGGCCTGGCCGTCGCCAGCGTCGCCCTCGCCGTCCGCTTCGCCTTCCTGTTGCGGCGGCTGCGCCCGGGCAGTGGCTCGGGCGTTAGCGCCCGAGCCACTGCCACGCGGTAGACTCCCCCGCGTGAGCACCTTCGTGTCGATCATGACCTACGCCGCCGCCGTCCTCGTCGGCCTGGTAGCGCTCTCCGGCGCGTTCGTCCTGGCCGCCGGCTGGGTCGTGCGCCACACCGACGAACCCGACGCCGGCCACTGAGGTGGCCGCCCAGGCCGGGCCCGCGCGAGGCGCTGCCGTGGCCCCCTCCCCACGGCCCCTCCGGGGTCCGCTGGGCGCCCTCCTCGGCGCCGACGTCCCCACGCTGCCGATCGCCCTCCGTGCCGTGCGCCTGACGTACGCCGTCGTGTTCATGGCGCAAACGCTCCTGGCGCTGCTCGTGAGCGTGGGCCTGCTGCTCCTCGTCGAGGGCCGGCCGCGTCCCAGCGACGTCCTCGCCGGCGTGCTGCTGGCGATGTCGCTGCTGCACGTGGTCATCGGGTCGGCGCTCGGTTACGCCCTCGCCGGCCGGCCCGGCCGCGGCGCCGCCGTCGCCTCGGCGACGGCCGCGGCCGTCGCGCTGTCGGTCACCGCGTGGTTCGCGGCGTTGATGGCCGCGTCCGGGCAGCGGCCCGGCTGGCTCGTCGCCGCCTTCGCGGTCGTGTCGCTCGCCTACCTCGCCGGTTTCGCCCTCACGCCGCGCTGCGCGCGGGCGGCCCTGCTGCCCGAGCCCGCGGCTCGAGCGGCCGCCGCGCAGAACGGCCGCGCGCCCGCGCCCGAGACCGGCTGAGCCCACGCCCGCCCGACCGAGGAGACCCCATGGACTTCACCGCCCCCTACATCTCCCGCCGCACCCCGCTGCTGGCCCGCAACGTGGTCGCGACCTCCCAGCCGCTCGCCGCGCAGGCCGGCCTGCGGATGCTGTGGCGCGGCGGCAACGCGGTGGACGCCGCCCTCGCCACCGCGATCGCGCTGACGGTCGTCGAGCCGACCAGCAACGGCATCGGCGCCGACGCCTTCGCCATCGTGTGGGACGGCGAACGCCTGCACGGCCTCAACGCCTCGGGCCGCAGCCCGCGGTCGCTCGGTCCCGAGCGCTTCGCCGGCCATGACGCGATCCCACTGCGCGGCTGGGACGCCGTCACGGTCCCCGGCGCCGTGTCGGGTTGGGTGGCGCTGTCGCGGCGCCTCGGCAGGCTCCCCTTCGCCGACCTGTTCGAGCCGGCGATCGCCTACGCCCGCGACGGCTTCCCGGTGTCGCCCGTCATCGCCCGCGCCTGGGCGCTCTCGGCGGCGGCGTTCGCCGACGCGCCCGACTGGCAGCGGGCGTTCGCGCCCGGCGGCCGCACGCCCGCGGCGGGGGAGACCTGGCGCTTCCCCGATCAGGCGCGCACCCTCGAGGCGATCGCGGCCACGGGTGGCGAGGCCTTCTACCGCGGCGTGGTGGCCGACGCGATCGTCGCCCACGCCCGCGCCGCCGGGGCGCTCCTCGACGAGGTCGACCTGGACGCGCACCAGGCCGACTGGGTCGGGACGGTGTCGAGCGCTTGGCGCGGCCACGAGTTGCACGAGATCCCGCCGAACGGCCAGGGCATCGCCGCGCTGCTGGCCCTCGGCATCGTGCGCCACGTGCCCGGCTTCGGCGACCTCGAGGTCGATTCGGTGCCGTGGCTGCACCTGCAGATCGAGGCGATGAAGCTCGCCATGGCCGACGCCTACCGCTGGGTGGCCGATGCCGAGGCCATGCGCGACGTCACCGCGGAGGACCTGCTCGACGACGGCTACCTCGCCGAGCGCGCGCGCCTCATCGACCCCGGGCGTGCCGGCGACCCCGGGCACGGCACGCCCGGGCGCGGCGGGACGGTCTACCTGTCGGCCGCGGACGCCGACGGCATGATGGTCTCGCTCATCCAGTCGAACTACTACGGCTTCGGCAGCGGCGTGGTGGTGCCGGGCACGGGCGTGTCGCTGCAGAACCGCGGCGCCGGCTTCGTGCTCGACCCGTCGCACCCGAACGTGGTCGCGGGCGGCAAGCGCCCGTTCCACACGATCATCCCGGCGTTCCTGACCCAGGCCGGCGCGCCGCGTTGCAGCTTCGGCGTCATGGGCGGGCCGATGCAGGCCCAGGGCCACCTGCAGATGGTGCTGCGCATGGTGGGGCACGCTCAGAACCCGCAGGCGGCGGCCGATGCGCCCCGCTGGCGGCTCGTGGCGGGGCGCCAACTCGCGGTCGAGTCCACCTTCGACCCCGACACGCTCGACGGCCTGCGCGCCCTGGGCCATGAGCTCGCGACGTCGGCGCCCGAGGCGAGCTTCGCCTTCGGCGGCGCGCAGATCGTGTGGCGCGGCGCCGACGGCTACGTCGCCGGCAGCGAGTCGCGCAAGGATGGCACGGCGGTGGGATTCTAGCGACGCCGTCGCGGGCGGCTTGCGGCGCCCTCGCGCGGTGGGCGCACGGCGCTGGTCCACCGCCCGCCTGCCTCACGCCGCCTCGCCGCGTTGGGGGCTGGACGGACCCCGCGGGCGACCCGGGTTAGGGTACCACCGTGCGCGCGGAGACGCGCACGGGCACGCACCCGCGGCCGCCCAGCGCGCGGTCGCCGTCGGTGCGCGCGAAGGGAGTCCCCCATGACCACCGCCACTTCCGGCGACACCGTCCACGTCCACTACACCGGCAAGCTCGACGACGGCTCCGTCTTCGACGCGTCCGAGGGGCGCGATCCGCTCGCGTTCACGGTCGGCGGCGGACACGTGATCCCGGGCTTCGATCAGGCCGTCGACGGCATGCGCGTCGGCGAGAGCAAGACCGTGCGCATCCCGGCCGAGGAGGCCTACGGGACGCGCCGCGACGAGCTCCTCATCGAGGTCCCGACGGAGCAGCTGCCCGACGACCTCGAGGTCGAGGTCGGTGCGCGCCTGCACATGCGCGGCCCGGAAGGCGGCGCCGTCCCGGTGACCGTCGTGGCGAAGCACGACGCGGGCATCACGCTCGACGCGAACCACCCGCTGGCGGGGGAGGCGCTGACCTTCGAGCTGCAGTTGGTGGCGATCGGCTGACGCCGATGGGTCGACCTGCCGGCCGGACGCGACCGCGGCGTCGCGCCCGGCCCATCCATGCCTGGCCGACGCGCCTCGGAACGCCGGCCGTCGGGTGGAACCGTCAGACGCGGTCGTAGCGGGCGCGCGCGTCCTGCAGCAGGTGCGCCATGTCGAGCGCCTTGCTGGTCCCGATCACCACGCAGTCCTCGGGGTCGGCGGCCACGGCCACCGGGATGTTCGTGATGCGCTGCAAGTAGACGTCGAGGCCGCGCAGCTGCGCGCCGCCCCCCGTGAGCACGATGCCGCGCTCGATGACGTCCGAGACCAGCTCCGGGGGCGACTGCTCCAGCACCTGCCGCACGGCGCTGGCGACCTTGTCGAGCGAGGCCCGGAGGGCGGCCACCACGTCCTCGGAGTTGACCTCGACCGTCTTGGGCAACCCGTCGATGAGGTCGCGCCCGCGCACCTCCATCGTCACGAGCTCGTCGGTCGGCAGCACCAGTGCGCCACCGATCGTGCGCTTGATCTCCTCGGCGGTCCGGTCACCGATGAGCAGGTTGTGCTTGGCCTTGACGTAGGCCATGATGTCGCGGTCGAACACGTTGCCGGCAACGCGCAGCGACGTCGAGACCACGATGCCGCCCATCGAGATCATCGCGACGTCGGTGGTGCCGCCGCCGATGTCGACGAGCATCGAGCCGATGGGCTCGGCGATGTCGATGCCGGCACCGATGGCGCCGGCGACCGGTTCCTCGATCAGCAGCGCCTTGCGCGCGCCGATCTCGTGCACCGCCTGCACCACGGCGCGCTTCTCGACCTCGGTGATGCCGCTGGGGATGCACACCATGATCGTCGGCCGCAGGAAGCGCGCCGGCCCGGTGAGCACCTTGTGGATGAACGCCTTGAGCATCTTCTCGGTCAGCGTGTAGTCCGCGATGACGCCGTCGGCCATCGGGCGGACCGCGGTGATGTTGCCGGGCGTGCGCCCGAGCATCCGGTAGGCCTCCTCGCCGACCGCCTTGATGTCGGTGGTGCCGCGCGTCACCGCGATGACGGCCGGCTCCCGGAGGACGACGCCCTTGCCCTTGACGTGGATGCGAACCGTGGTGGTGCCGAGGTCGACGCCGATCATTGGACCACGCTACCACCCGCCCCGCCTGCGCGCGGGGTCGCCGCGCGCGCGCCGTGCCCGCCGGGCTCGAGGAGGTAGCCTGGCGCGTGCGCGCGCCCCCGTTCACGTCCCTCGCCACCGTCTACGACGAGATCATGCAGGACGTGCCCTACGCGGCCTGGGTGGACTTCGCCCTGCGTGAGGCCGCGCGGCGCGGCTGGTCCGGCGGGCGGGTGCTCGAGCTCGGCTGCGGCACGGGGAATGCCACGCGCCTGCTCGAGGAGCGCGGGCTCGAGGTCGTCGCCGTCGACGCCGCGCCCGAGATGCTCGCCGTCGCCCGCAGCAAGCTGACGCGGACCGCGCTGGTGGCCGGCGACATGCGCGAGGTCGACCTGCCGGGCCGGTTCACGCTGGCGCTGGGCGTGTTCGACGTGGTCAACAACCTGCTGGCGGACGACGACATGCCGCGCGTGGCCGCCCGCGTCCTGGGTCACCTGGCGCCCGGCGGCGTGTGGGCCTTCGACGCGAACACCAGCGCCGGCCTCGAGGCGCTGTGGGAAGGCGAGGTGGTCGAGGGCTGGGCGGGCGAGGTCCACTACCGCTGGCGCCACGCCTGGGACCCGGTGGCCCGCATCGCCACCGTGGACGCCTGGTGCGAGGGCCCCACCGGCGCCTTCCGCGAGGAGCACCGCGAGCGGCCCTACGACCCGGACGAGTTGCGCCGCCTGCTGACCGACGCGGGCTTCGCTCGCGTCGACGTCGTGTGCTTCCCCGGCGGCGAGCCCGCCGAGGCGGACGATCCGCGGGTCTGGGTGCTCGCCGTCGCCCCCCAGGACGGGGTTCCCCCGGGTGGTCGCCCGGCCTGACGCCTTGCCGTCAGGCCTCGTCCGACCCCGGCCCGCCCAAGCCCGCCTGCTCGCGCACGACGCGGCCGATGGCGGACACGTCCTCGTCGCCGTGGCCCCGCGTGATCAGCCCGGTCTCCCACTGCTCGACCAGCGCCGCCAGCGGCAGCGGCACCCCGAGCTCGCGGGCGGCGTCGAGGGCGATCCCCAGGTCCTTGCGGTGCAGGCGCACGCGGAAGCCGAGCGGGTACGCGTTGCGCACGACGTTCGGACCACGGTTCAGCAAGCCCCAGGAGCCGGCCGCGCCGCCGGCCAGGGCCGCCATCGCGGCCCCCACGTCGATGCCCGCCTTCAGGCCGAGCACCAGCCCCTCGGCCACCGCCGCGTAGGTGCCGGCGATGATCACCTGGTTCATCGCCTTGGCGACCTGCCCGGCACCGGACGGCCCCACGTGGGTGATCGTCGACCCCAGGGCCGCGAGCGCCGGTCGTGCCCGCTCGAGGTCGGCCGCGTCCCCGCCGACCATGATCGACAGCGTGCCGCGCACCGCGCCCTCGCTGCCGCCCGACACCGGCGCGTCCAGCCAGGCGGCGCCGGTGCTCGCCGCGAGGCGCTCCGCGAAGGCGCGCGTCGCGCCGGGCGCGATCGTGCTCATGTCGACCAGCAGCGCGCCAGCTGCGATCGCGGACGCCACCCCGTGGTCGCCGAACACCACCTCCTCGACGTCGGGCGTGTCGGCGACCATGGTCACGACCAGCTCGGCGCCGGCGGCCGCCGCCGCGGGGCTGGCCGCCCGCCGTGCGCCGTGGGCGGCCAGCGGCTCCTCGCGCGCGCGCGTACGGTTGTGGACGGTGACGCGATGGCCCGCGTCGACGAGGCGTGTCGCCATGGGGGCGCCCATGGTCCCCAGGCCGATGAAGCCGATGTTCATGCCTCTTCCTCCCGTGGTTCGTGGGGGCTGGGTGGCACGCAGCCCACCGTGTCGCGTGCGCCCCGGTACCCGGCGAGGTGAGCCCAGTGGGCGGCGAGGGCGTCGGGCAGGCGCAGCGTGGTTCCTGCGACCCGCTCGTCGAGCTGCAGCAGGGCGGCGAGCTCCGCCGATGGGGCCCAAGCCTCGATACCGCGGGCCTCGATCGCCTCGCCGACCTGGCGCAGCATCGCGTCGTGGTGCGTTCGCAGTTCCGGCCGCTTGAGGCCCTGCGCCAGGCGTTGCCCGGCGCCACGGAAGTCGCCGGCGTCGATCGCCGCGACCGCGCCGAGGGCGATGAGCCAAGCCACGAGCTCGAGGTCGCCCTGTTCCGGTTCGGAAGAGCCGGCGGTCGCGGCGGCCAGCTCGCGGGTGGCGGCCTCCACGTGCGCCGCGGCCGCCACGGGGTCGGGGATGCGCAGCGCGCCGACGGCAGCGTGCGCGTGAGCCGTGGCGCGCTGGTACGGGTAGCGCGAGGTCGCCAGGGCCCGCTCGGCGAGATCGACCGCCTCGCTCCCCGATGCGACGAAGAGGTTCGCGGCGAGCAGGGCGTCGCGGGCGAGCGAGCTGGGGCGCCAGGCGTCCCCGTCGTTCTCGACGTGGTCGAGCACCCCGGTGATCAGCCGACGCGCCTGGCGCAGGTCGGGCGTGTCGGCCGCCAGCCACGGGCCGACGGCGAACGGTCGGCGCAAGGGCTGGCCGACCGCGCGGCAGCCGTAGGCGATGGCGAGGCGCAGGGTGCTGCGCAGGACGCGGTAGGTGGCGTCGACGCCGTGGGCGTCGGCGTAGGCCCGGAGGCGGCGGAGGTTGCGGTCGAAGGCCGTGACCGCGTCGTCGAAGTTGCCCTCGGCCAGCAGCAGGAGGCCGGCCTCGTCCTCGATGCGCGCGAGCCAGAACTCGCGCTCCCACGCGTCGGCGTCGCTCCCCACCTCCGGCGCCCCCGACAGCAGCAACGCGCGCGCTGCCGCGAAGTCCGTCGCGGAGCGCTCCAGGTCGCCGCGCCGGCGGTGCACCGTGGCCCGGCGCGCCAGGTAGCGCGTCCGTTCCGACGCCAGCGCGTCGGACCGGTTGGCCAGCGCGACGGCATCGTCCATCGCCCGCAGGGCACGGTCGTAGTGGCCCAGGCGCATGAAGACGTCGCCGCGCTGGAAGGCCACGCGGGCGGCGTCGAGGTCGTCGGCCCGCGGCACGGAGTCGAAGCTCGCGAGCGCGGCGTCGAGGTCGCCCTGGTCCTTGGCCAGCAGACCGGCCCAGATGGCCGCCTTCACCCGCACGGCGTCGGTCTCGCCGCCCGCGGGCGCCCGCCGCAGGTGGTGGGGCGCCTCCTCGAAGACCAACCGCATGGCCTCGTCGCGCCGGCCGCGCCAACGCGCGATCGACGCCCGGGCGATCGCTCCGTCGGCCGCCAGGCGCGCGTCGTCGGTCGCCGGCAGCGCCGTCAACAGCGCCTCGGCCTGGTCGTGGTGCCCGCGCAGCGACAGCCCCTCCGCGCGTCGCAGCGCCGCCCACGTGCGCAGGCTCGGGTCGGACGAGGCGGCCATCACTGCGAACGCGTCGCGCACGTCGCCGTGTTGGAAGCTGCCGAGCTTGACGTAGTGGGCGGCGACGCGCTGGGCGAAGCGCTGGATCTCGGGTCCCGGCGGGAGTTCGGCCCGCGCGGCGGCCCACAGCCGGCCGACCAGCGCCTGCGGCGCCCCGTGTCGCGCCATCCAGTCGCTCAGCGCGTCCCACGCGCGCGCCTCGAGCAGGAACGTCAGGTAGCGGCCCGCGGCCTCGCCGCGAGGCCGCGAGCTCGCCTCCTGCTCGAGGTGGGCGGCAGCGTGGCGGTGCAGCTCGCGGTAGGTCGCCGGGTCCTGCGCCGCGAGGCGGCGGCGCAGCTCGCGGGCGAGCTCGCGAGAGAAGCAGCGGACGCGGTCGGCGTTGCCCGGGACGCCGTCGAGGAAGGTGCCCTCGAGCTCGCCGGTCTCGTCCTGCGTCAGCTGCAGGAGCCGCGTCAGCTCGGTGCGCGAGAACTCCGGGTAGTCCGGCAGCGACAGCGTGGCGACGGCCGCGAGGAAGCGCCGCAGGTGCGGCTCGCCGCCGTCGATCGCCCGCGCGAGCTGCAGCACCGATCGCTCCGGAGCCGTCGTCGGTTCGTACGCGGGGTCGCGGATCTCGGCGAGGAGCGTCAGCGTGCGGAGCTCCTCGAAGGAACGCCCGGCGAGGCGCACGATCCGCTCGTGCTGCTCCGCATCGGCCTGCGGCAGGCGCGCGCGGACGAAGCGACGGGCCTCCGCGAGGGTGGGTGGCGACAGGCGCACGGGGTCGGCGAACGCGCCGAGGCGCGACTGCGCGCGCAGCGGCAGGTCGGCCGTGGAGACGAGGAGGGCGGTACCGGGCAGGCGCGACAGCGGCTCGAACAGCGACACCCAGAGCCATTCGGCCGCGGAGACGCGTGGGACGTCGGGGTCGTTGAGGCGGAGCGGCACGAGGCCGAGGCTCTCCTGGCCGCCGAGCGATTGGGACACGTGCAGCAGCAGCGTCTGGCGACCGCGGTAGCCGCGGGCGGCGTCGAGGATCGCGCGCGCGACGTCCGCCTGGGCGTCGGCCTGCACCGCGAAGGCGCTGGCCGACCCGAGCTTGACGAGCCGCGCCTCCATGACGGCGGCGGGCACCTCCAGCGCGGCGCCGAGGCGCGCGAGGGTGGTGGCGAGGTCGGTGCCGCCGAACTCCAGACGGACCAGCCGATCGGTCGCGACGGGGGGGAGCTCGAGCGCCTGTTGGACGTAGTCGCACAGCAGCGTCTTGCCGCTGCCGGGTCGCCCCACGATGACGATCTTGGGGGCCTCACCGGCGTGCACCGCCTGGACGAAGTCGCGGTACGCCCGCCGCTTGTCGCGGCCTAGCAGCTGCAGCACCTCCTGCTCCTGACAGGTGCCGGGCGCGAGCAGCGACTCGAGCTCTGGGGAGCGCAGGGGAGGGTGCCCGGTCGATCGCCACAGGTCGTCGAGGATGCCGTAGAGCGCCTGCTTGTCGGGCATCTTCCCCTTGTCGCGGTAGATGATGTTGCGCACCACGTTGGGGTTGGCGCCGCGGCGCTCCATGTGGTGCCGCAGCCAGTTGATGCTCCCCAGCGAGCCGTGGTCGTCGCGTCGGTGGCCGACCTCGTTGCGGACCCGCTCGAACACGGCCCGCCATGGGCTGTGGGGGGCCCGGTGGGGGTCGGCGCTCTCGGGCATGACCGCGATTGTACGACCTTGATGTGTGAAGTACACAACCTGCCGGCCGGCCGTTCGGTGGCCCGGCGCGACGGCGAGTTGCGCCACCGAACCCGCTCGTGGCCGGTGCTATGGTGCGGCCATGACGCCCGCACGCGCCGCCGCCGGCGCCCGCCTGACCGCCGACGAGGCCATGGCGCTCGCCGATCGTCCGCTGTTCGACCTCGCGGGCGCCGCCCACGAGGTGCGCCTCGCGCGGACCGACCCGGCCATCGTCAGTTACCTCATCGACCGCAACGTCAACTACTCGAACGTCTGCAACGTCGGCTGCAGCTTCTGCGGCTTCTACCGCACCCGTCGGCAGCAGGACGCCTACGTGCTCAGCTTCGAGCAGATCTCGCACAAGCTGCGGGAGCTGGAGGCCGTCGGCGGCACGCGTGTGCTCATGCAGGGGGGCGTCAACCCCTACCTGCCGTTCTCTTGGTACCTCGAGCTGCTCGCGCACCTGAAGGCGGCCCATCCGACGATCCGCGTCGAGGCGTTCAGCCCCGAGGAGATCAAGGGGATGGTCAAGCTGACCGGCATGAGCGCGCGCGAGGTGCTGCACGAGCTGCACGGCGCCGGGCTGGACGGCCTGCCGGGCGGCGGCGGCGAGATGCTCGTCGACGACGTGCGGCACGCGCGGCACGTCTCGCCGGCGCGGATCTCCACCGACGAGTGGCTCGGCGTCATGGAGGACGCCCAGGCGCTGGGGCTCTACACGACTGCGACGATGGTCATCGGCTTCGGCGAGACGCAGGCGCAGCGGATCGAGAGCCTCATGCGGCTGCGCGAGGCGCAGGACCGGGCCCTGGCGAGCCACGGCAACGGCTTTTCTGCGTTCATCGCCTGGACCCTGCAGACCGAGGGGGTGCGGATCCACGGCAAGGCCCCCGGCGCGGGGCCCACGGCGTACCTGCGCCACCTGGCGCTCAGCCGCCTCGTGCTCGACAACTTCGTCAACCTGCAGGCGTCGTGGCCGACGATGGGCCACAAGGTCGCGCAGACCGCGCTCTTCTGCGGGGCGAACGACTACGGCAGCACCATGCTCGAGGAGAACGTCGTCTCGCAGGCCGGCGCCAAGCACCAGGCCACCGCCGAGCGCGAGATCGTGCGGCAGATCGTGGACGCCGGCTTCGAGCCCGTCCAGCGCGACAGCCTCTACGGCATCGTGCGGCGGCCGGACGTGGGCGCCCTGCTCGGCCCCGCGGCCGCGGCGGCCTGACGGTGTCCGTGTCTTCGCCGGCAGGCGTAGACACGGACACACAGGGCCCGGCCCGCGAGCTGTGGCCGGCCGACCTCGTGTACGACGGCCTGGGCCGCCCGCGCAGGGACGCGGCCGTGCTCGTTCAGGTGCGGCCCGAGCCGGCGCGCGTGGTCACGATCGGCCACCTGGACGCGCTGCGGGCCCAGTACCCCGCGGTGCCCGTGCGGCCGTCGCGGCGCGTGATCGCGCCGGCGCCGGTCAACGCCCACACGCACCTCGACCTGTCGCGCATGCCGCTCACCCCGGGCGGGTACGTCGACTTCGTCGCCGCCGTCATCGCCCACGGGCGCGCGGGCGGCCGGGGCCTGGCGGCCGCCGAGCAGGGGCTCGCCGAGCTCGCGGCCGCCGGCGTCGCCACCGTCGGGGACATCGTCACCGACGAACGCGTGCTCGCGCGCCTGCTCGCCCATCCGGGGCTCCGGGGGGTGGCCCACTGGGAGGTCCTGGGCGCCGACCCGGACGAGGCCGACGCGGCGTTCGCGGCGGTCGTCGACGTGGTGCGGCGCTTCCGCCCGCTCGAGCGCCCGGGCGGCGTGCGGCTGGGGCTGTCGCCGCACACCCCGCACACGGTGTCGGCGCCGCTGCTGCGGAAGCTGGCCGCGTTCGCCCGCGCCGAGGGCCTGCCCCTGCAGATCCACGTCGCCGAGGACCCGGGTGAGCTGCCGCTGCACCGCTCCGGCGACGGGCCGCTGCGCGAGGCCTGGGGGCCGTTCCTGGCGAAGTTCCGGCCCTCCGGACGCACCCCCGTCGGTTATCTCGACGAGCTGGGCGTGCTGGCGGCCCGCCCCACCCTGGTCCACGCCGTCCACGTCGTCGACGACGACATCCGCCGGCTGCAGCGCGCGGGCTGCGCCGTCGTCCACTGTCCGCGCTCGAACGCGCTCCTGGGCAGCGGCACCTTCCCCTGGGCCGCCTACGCCCGACACGGGGTCAGCGTCGCCCTCGGCACCGACTCGCGAGGCTCCAGCCCGTCGCTGTCGCCGGTCGACGAGTGGCGCGCGGCGGTCGCGATCCACGGGGTGGCGGCCGACCCGGCGCAGCTGCTGTGGGCGGCCGTCAAGGGCGGGCATCGGGCGCTGGGGACGCAGCCGCCGCGCGTCGTGCGCGGGTCGCGCGCCGACGCCCTGATGTCCTGGCCCGAGGGCGCGCCGTGGCCGTCCGGGGGCGCGCCAGCGCCCGCAGCCGCCGAAGCGCTCGCTTCAGCGGAGGCGGGTTCGGTGGACGACGTGCGCGGCGGGTCCGGTTGACCTACCATGGGCGGGTCGCGCCGCCCTCGAGGACGGCGCTCTCTGGAGGCACACGCATGGTCGAGTTCACCGACGCCAACTTTCAGGCCGAGACGCAGCAGGGGCTGGTCCTGGTCGACTTCTGGGCCCCCTGGTGCGGTCCCTGCCGCATGGTCGGTCCGGTCATCGAGCAGTTGGCCGGCGAGTACGACGGCCAGATGAAGGTCGGTAAGCTCAACGTCGACGACCACCAGCAGACGGCGATCGCCTTCCGCGTGATGAGCATCCCGACGGTCATCCTGTTCCAGGACGGGCAGCCCGTGGAGACGATGGTCGGCGCCATGCCCAAAGCCGCCTACGAGCAGCGCATCAAGAAGTACGTCGACCGCGTCGTCAACTGACGCCGCGCGACCCGCGACGAACGGCGCCCCGGCCTGCACAGGCCGGGGCGCCGTTCGTGACGCGCAGGCTCAGCGCAGCGGCAGGTGCCAGCGGGTGACGAGCGCGTCGCCCTCGAGCGTGGCCGTCGAGACGGCGAAGCCGCTGCGCTCCGCCAGGATCTCCAGGGCGCGCGGCAGCAGGTCGGCCGCGGCGAGGAGCTCGGCGAACGTGGGCGGCTCGATCGGCTCGGCCGGTTCGGTCTCCTCGGCCTCGGCGAACGGATCGTCGGCCGGCGCCGCGTCCGCCTCCGGCGCGTCGTCGGCGCGCACGCGCACGCCCAGCCGGTAGGCGCCCTCGCCGAACCCGCCGAAGCTGCTGGCGAGGACGTCGTAACGCACGCCCGGCTCGGCGACGAAGGCGACGAACGAACGGTCCGTGCCGGGGGCGTCGTCGTTGTCGAAGAGCAGCTCACCGGTGTCGCCGTCGAACACGTAGAGGTAGGTGTCGAGCCAGCCGCTCTCGTCGGTCATCTCGACCTCGACGGTGTCGCCGGGTCGGACGCCGACGAGGGTGTAGCGCGCGTGCGGTGCCTCGCCGTCGAGCTCGCCGGTGACCAGGTCGCCGACGACCAGCGGGGTGGCGGTCGACGCGTCGAGCTCGAAGTCGTAGGGCAGGTCGTTGAAGACGTTCGCGGGCGTCAGGGCGTCGTCGTCCCACTCGCCCCAGCCGCCGAAGTCGTCCCAGCCGTCGTCCCAGCCGTCGCCGCCACCGCCGAGGCCGTCGAGGACGCCCTCGCTGGCGACGACGAAGAGCGTGGACGCGAGCGGCTGGGCGAACAGGTCGGCGAGGTCGGCGAGCCCGCGCAGGACCGCCGGCGCGTCGAGCAGGCCGACGTCGCGCGCCTCGGGCGGCCAGGCGCCCAGCGCGGCGCGCCAGCCGGGGTCGGCGGTCGCGTCCGGCGCGCCGGCGCGCAGGTCGAGCAGCGTCCGCAGGGCGCGGAACGGGGTGGCGAGCACCAGGTGGCCGTCGACGATCGCGACCGCCATGTCGAGCGTCGGCCCCACGCGCACCCGGTCGACGTCGAGCCCGCCGACGGTCTCGCGCGTGGCGACGATCGCGCCGGGGCCGAAGAGCGCGTCGATCGCGGCGTCGCCGGCGCCCGGACCGCTCGCGAACGGGTCGGCGAAGGGATCGCCGAAGGGGTCGCCACCCATGCCGAGCGGGTCGGCGGCCAGGCTCGCGGCCGCCGCCAGCAGCCGCAGTCCGCCCTCGCCCAGCTCGGCGAGGCCGGTCCGCGCGAGGTCCTCGTTGAGCACGGGGACGACGACGAGGCGCGCCGGCCCCTGCACCCAGCCGCGCAGGTCGGTGCCGTACGGCTCGAGCTGCACGACCTGCAGCGTCTCGCCGATCCAGGAGAGCAGCGCGGCGTCGAGGTCGAGGTCGAGCGCGTCGGCGGCGAGGCCGCGGAGGTCCACACGGGCGCCCAGCGGCTCCTCCAGGGCGGCGAGCCAGCCGTCGAGGTAGTCGACGATGCCGCGCAGCGGGATGAGGGAGGCGCTCGCGCCGACCGCGCCCGCGGGGATCCACGCCGGGCGCTCGGCCCGCCGCGGGTCGGCCAGCAGCGCCGCCAGGGCGGCGTCGGGGGCCGCGTCGGGCCAGGCGTGCACCTGCTCGAAGCGCAGGCCGTCGTCGGTCCAGCCGACGCGGCCGGCGACCACGCCGAGGGTCTCGATGGCGGCGACCGCCCGCGCGAAGAGGTCGGCGGCTTCCGGCGGGACGGCGCCGGCGAGCGCGTTGGCGACGCCGCCGAGGCCGGCGAGGTCCAGCCCGAAGCCGACGCCGCCGGCTTCTAGGCGGGCCAGCGCCGCGCCCAGCGGGGTGCCGGCGAGGGCCGGCTCGGCCGCGCCACCGGCCCGCCGCACGACGCCGCGGACCAGGTTGGGCTCCGTGCCGGCGACGAACACGCCGCCGACGCGGGTGACGATCAGCGGCAGGTCCTCGCCGTCGAAGAGCACCTCGAGCGCCACGCCGTCCTGCTCGAGCCGGGTGCCGCCGAAGCAGCCCACGAGCGCGTCCTGCAGCGCGGCGGCGCGTGGCTCGTCGGCGACCCGGGCCAGCGCGAGCCCGTGCGGCGTGGGCGCGAACGGCGTGAGCGAGAGGAGCAGCAGGCCCTCGGTCAGGAAGCCGTCCCACTCGAGGCCCTCGACGGCGTCCGCGGCAGCGGGGCAGGCGTCCGCGATCTCGCCCAGCAGGTCGGCCTCGCCGCCCATCCCGTCGAGCGCCTCGCCGCCGAGGACCTGCGCCAGGCGGCCGAGGGCGTCGCCGGCCGCGTCCCAGTCGAGCTCCTCGAGGGCAGCGACCAGCCCGGCGGGCGGCCCGGCGTCCGGCGAGACGTCCAGGACGAGCACGGCGCTGTCGGGCGCCAGGTCCAGGAGGCCCTGGGCCGGCGCGATGCCGGCGACGGCGAGGGTGAGGGCGAGCAGCAGTGCGAGCCGGCGGGTGGGCATGGTCGACCTCCAGGTCATCGTTGGATCACGCGGCGGACGCCGCTCGGCGAGACGTACCAGGCGACGCCCGGCACCGCGTCGGAGTCGACCCGCAGGCGATAGCCGTCGTCGGTGAAGTCCTCCAGCGTCAGGCGCGCGCCGCGCGGGAGCACCACGTCGACGAGCACGTTCGTGGTGTAGACGCCGAGCTGCAGGCGCCCCAGCTCCATCCGGTGGTAGGCGACGTAGGCGGTGCGCTCGACCTCCTGCGCCGCCGGGCCGGCCAGTCGGTCGGCCACCGCCGTGGGCACGCAGGCCGACAGCGTCAGGCCGAGCGCCAGGGCGAGGAGCCATGCGAGCCCGTGCGAACGAAGCGGTGCCACGCCGGCAGTGTAAACGGTGGGCGGCCGCGGTGCGATGACGGGCGAGCGTCAGGCGTCGCCGCCCACGAGGGCCGCGAGGCCGACGTGGACCACGTAGCGCTGCGCCCCACGCGCCCGCTGGTAGCGCTGGACGAGGTCGTAGAGCTCGCGCTGCAGCGCCTTGGCGTCCGCGTGGTCGAGCCACACCTGGTCGCGCCAGGCGGACAGGGCGGCGGGCATCTCGTCGTCGAGCATCGAGGCGTTGGCGTCGGGGGACACGGCGGTCTGCACCTGCACGCGGCCGCGGGCGTCGCGGTAGATGCGCGTCCCCCACACGCCCATCGCCTCGGAGCGGGCGCGCACGACGTGGCGGCGCAGCAGCCGCTCCCAGTAGGCGTCGCGTTCGGCCAGCGCCGCCTCGAGGTCCTCGGCCCCGGTGGCCTCGAAGGGCACGAAGAAGACGTCGGCGGTGGCGCGGTAGCGCCGCAGCGGGCGACCCGCGCGCGGCCGCGTGTCGGCGACCTCGAGGAGGCCGAGAGCGAGCAGGCGCTGCACCCTGCGCAGGATGGTGTTCGGCCGCTCGCCCGTCTCGCGGGCCACCTCCGTCACGGTGCGTGGCGGGCCGATGAAGGGGGTCAGGCGTCGCAAACCCGAGGGGCGCACCAGGGCGCGGGCGGCCGCGGGGTCGCGCACCACGCGGATCCGCGTCGATCGCAGGGGGGGCGCCGACGGCGCCTCGTCCGCGTCGTCGGCCCCCGCGTGGGCCCGGGCGCTACGTGAAACTCCGGCATCCATGTCATGTTGAAGCGTAGCAGACTGGGGGAGACCGATCCGCCGTCGCCGGCCGGCCGCCGGCGCCCGTACCCCCACCCGCCTGGAGGATCCATGCCCGATCTCACCCCCAAGAACAGCTTCGGCGCCCGCGCCACCCTCGAGACGGGCAGCGGTCCTGCGTACTACTACCGGCTCGGCAAGCTCGAGGAGGACGGGCTCGCCGACGTCGGGCGGCTGCCGTTCTCGATCAAGGTGCTGCTCGAGAGCCTGCTGCGCAACGAGAACGGCTACGACGTCACGGCCGACGACGTGAGGCGCCTGGCCGCGTACGACCCGGAGGCGCCCGCCGAGTTCGAGATCCCCTTCAAGCCCGCCCGCGTCGTGTTGCAGGACTTCACCGGCGTCCCCGCGGTCGTCGACCTCGCCGCGCTGCGCTCGGCGATGCGGCGCATGGGCGGCGACCCGCAGGCGATCAACCCGCTGGTGCCCGTCGATCTGGTCATCGACCACAGCGTCCAGGTGGACGAGTACGACTCGCCGCTGGCGCTGCTGCACAACGCCGCCATCGAGTTCGAGCGCAACCGCGAGCGCTACGAGTTCCTGCGCTGGGGCCAGCAGGCCTTCGCCAACTTCAAGGTCGTGCCGCCCGCCTCCGGCATCGTCCACCAGGTCAACCTCGAGTACCTCTCGCGCGGCGTCGAGCACCGCCCGCACGGCGACCTCGAGGTCGTGTTTCCCGACTCGCTCGTCGGCACCGACTCGCACACCACCATGATCAACGGCCTCGGCGTCGTCGGCTGGGGCGTCGGCGGCATCGAGGCCGAGGCCGTCATGCTCGGCCAACCGATCTACATGCTGGCGCCCGAGGTCGTCGGTTTCAAGCTGATCGGCCGCCTGCCCGAGGGCTCCACCGCCACCGACCTGGCCCTGGTCGTCACCCAGATGCTGCGCAAGCGCGGCGTCGTCGGCAAGTTCGTCGAGTTCTTCGGTCCCGGCCTGTCGGCGATGACGCTGCCCGACCGGGCGACGATCGCCAACATGGCGCCGGAGTACGGCGCGACCATGGGCTTCTTCCCGACGGACGCCGAGACGCTGCGCTACCTGGCCCAGACCGGCCGCCTGCCCGACGAGGTCGAACGCGTCGAGCGCTACGCGCGCGCCAACGGCCTCTTCCGCGACGACGCCACGCCGGACCCCGTCTTCCTCGAGACCCTCGAGCTCGACCTCGCGACGGTCGAACCCAGCCTCGCCGGCCCCAAGCGCCCGCAGGACCGCATCCCGCTGCGCGACATGCAGACCGCCTGGCGGGCCGACCTGCGCAAGCCGGTGGGGGAGCGCGGCTTCGGGCTGGATGACGCCGCGATCGCGCGGACTGGCGCCATGACCCTGGCCGACGGCAGCGAGCACGCGCTGCGGCACGGTGACGTGGTCATCGCCGCCATCACCAGCTGCACGAACACGAGCAACCCGTCGGTGATGCTCGCCGCCGGCCTGGTGGCCAAGAAGGCGGCCGAGCGCGGGCTGCGGGCCAAGCCGTGGGTCAAGACCTCGCTCGCCCCCGGCTCGAAGGTCGTCACCGAGTACTACGACGACACGGGGCTGACGCCCTACCTCGAGCAGGTCGGCTTCTACACCGTCGGCTACGGCTGCACCACCTGCATCGGCAACTCGGGCCCGCTGCCCGAGCCGGTGGTCGAGGCGATCGCCGAGGGGAACCTCGTCGCCGCCGCGGTCGTCTCGGGCAACCGCAACTTCGAGG
>JAHYJQ010000328.1 GCA_019429025.1 Trueperaceae bacterium
CGGGCGGCGAACTCCAGCCGGTTGGGCGCCGCCGCGACGTCCTCGTCCGGCACGCCCTGCTCGGCGGTGTGCGCGAGCGCGTCGCGCACGAGCGCGTGGACCTCGGGCACCCGCTCGCTCGCCACGCCCCGCAGGCCGACGCGGAAGACCGGCGTGCGGCGGTCGTCGCTGAAGCCGCCGATGAAGGCCTCGCCGAGGCCCGCGTCGAGCAGGGCACGCCGCAGCGGCGCCGCCGGGGTCCCCACCAGCACGTGCTCCAGCAGCTCCCACGCCAGGCCGTCGGCGGGCGACCGCGGCTCGGGCGTGGCCCACGCGACGGTGGCGATCGCCTTGCCCTTGGCGTCGGCGGGGTACGCCCCGGTGACGGCCCGGGGCGCGTCGAAGGGGGCCGGCGCCGCCGGCGGCGGCAGGGGCTCGAGGCGCTCGGCGCCGTCGAGGTAACCGGCGATGACCGCCAGCGTCTCGTCGAGCGGCACGTCGCCGTGCAGCACGAAGCGCGCGCGGCTGGGGTGGTAGTGGTCGCGGTGGAAGGCGAGCAGCTGCTCGTAGCTGAGGTCGGGGATCGCGGCGGGGTCGCCCCCCGAGTCGTGGCGGTAGGCGGTGTCGGGGAGCAGCGCGCCGGTCTCGGTGCGCTCCAGCGCCCGGTCGGGGCTGCCGCCCGCGCCCTTCATCTCGTTGAACACCACCCCGCGCAACCGCAGGCTGCCGGGGGTGTCGCCGGGCTCGAGGTGCCACGCCTCCTGGTCGAAGGTCTCGCGCGTCAGGCGCGGACGGAACACCGCGTCGAGGTAGACGTGCAGCAGGTTGACGAAGTCGCGCGGGTGGTCGGTCGCGAAGGGGTAGACGGTGCGGTCGGGCCACGTCATGGCGTTGATGAAGCCCGCCACCGAGCCCTTGACGAGTTCGAAGAAGGGGTCCTTGAGCGGGTACTTCTCGGATCCCGCCAGCACCATGTGCTCGAGGATGTGCGGCACGCCGGTGTCGTCGCTGGGCAGCGTCGCGAAGCCGACGGCGAAGGTCAGGTTGGGCTCGTCGCCCTCCAAGTGCAGCAGCTCGGCGCCGCTCGGCTCATGGCGCATGACGCGCGCGTGGACGCCGAGCAGGGGCAGCTCCCGCTCGCGGACTAGGGAGAAACCGTGGTTGGACACGGGCAGGACGCTACCACCCCGCGGGGCGGGACGCGGTCGCCGGGGGCGGGCCTCCGGCGTGCGCCCTCGAGCGTCCGATCCCGCCGCCGAGCCCGCCCGGACGTCACCCCAGCGCGACGTCCAGCACCAGCATGACCAGCACGCCGATCATCGTGCCGAGCGTCGCCAGCCGCTCGTGCCCGCGCGCGTGCGTCTCGGGGATGATCTCGTCGCTGATGACGAACAGCATGCCGCCGGCGGCGAAGCCCATGGCGTAGGGCAGCAGCGGCGCGGCCTGCGCGACGGCCCAGGCGCCCAGCAGCGCCAGCGGGATCTCCACCGCGCCCGCGCGGGCCCCGACGAAGGCCGCGTACCAGCGGCCGCCCATGCCGGCGTTGCGCGCCGCCACCGCGACCGCCAGCCCCTCGGGCACGTTCTGCAGGCCGATGGCCAGCATGAGCGTGAGGGCGTCGCGCACGGCGCCGCCGCCGAACGCGACGCCGACCGCCAGGCCCTCCGGCATGTTGTGCAGGGTGATCGCGACGATGAACAGGATGACGCCGGCCACCCGCCGGTCGCCGGCGCCGCCGGGCGCGGCGTCGGCGCGCCGCCGGCCGGTCACCAGGACGTGGATGTGCGGCACCCAGAAGTCCGCGCGGTCGAGCACCACGGCGCCCAGGACCATGCCGACCACCACGGGCCACAGCCCACCGACCTCGATGCCCGGCAGGATGAGGCTGGTGAAGCTGGCGGTCAGCATGACGCCGGCGGCGAAGCCGAGCGCCACGTCGAGGGAGCGCTCGGACGGGTGCCGCCAGACGACGATCACCAGGGCGCCCAGCAGGTTGAAGCCGGTGATGACGATCCCCCCGACCAGCCCCTGCATGACGGGGTTCGGGCCGGAGACGCGGAGGAAGAGGTCGACGAGTTCGGGCATCGCGCCCAGGCTACGCCCGCGGGCGGCGCCGGGTGCCCGTTTCCGGGCCCGGGCTCACGCCAGGAACGGGTTGGTCCGCCGCTCCAGCCCGATCGTCGTCTCCGGCCCGTGGCCGGGCAACACGCGGGTCTCGTCGGGCAGCACCAGCAGGCGCTCGCGCAGGCTGCGATCGAGCGCCGCGGGGTCGCACAGCGGCAGGTCGGTGCGGCCCACCGAGCCGCGGAACAGGGCGTCGCCGCTGAAGAGCACCCCGGCGTCGGCGGCGTAGAAGGCGACGTGGCCGGGCGCGTGACCGGGGGTGTGGCGCACCTCGAAGCGGTGGCCGCCGAGGGCGAGCCGCTCGCCGTCGGCGAGGTCGACGGGGGCGACGCCCGGGGGACGCACGCGCATCCCGAACCAACCGGCCTGCTGCTCGGCGTTGTCGTACAGCGGCGCGTCGGCGGGGTGCAGGCGCACCGGCACGGGATGCGTCTCGCGCAGCGCGGCGACCGCGCCGATGTGGTCGAAATGGGCGTGCGTCAGCCAGATCTCGACGGGTGGACGGCCGGCCTCCGCGAGGGCGGCGAGCAGCCTGGGCGCCTCGTCGCCCGGGTCGATGACGACGGTGGCGCCGGTCGCCTCGTCGGTCACCAGGTACGCGTTGGCGGCGACGGGCCCGACGGTGAGCATGCGGATCGCGAGGGACACGGTTCCGAAGCTAGCACGGGCCGCCGCGGGCGGTCGACCAGGTCGGCGAGGTCGGGGCCGGCGGGGATGAGGTGGTCGAGTTCGAGCGCCGCCATCATGGGCTCCCCTGCCGCAGCCGCCAAGCCCGCGCGGCCGCCATGTACGCGACGTGGCGGGCGACGAACGCGCCGCTCGGCTCCGCCCCCAGACGGGCCAGGGCGTGGGCGGCCTTGGCGCGCAACCGCGCGCTGCGGCGCGCGGAGCCGGCGAGCACCTGCGCCAGGAGCTCGCCGTCGACCGCGCCCCCCAGCGCGGCCAGGCGCGATCGCAAGACCACCTGGTCGTGGTCAGCGCCGATCAGGTCGCCCAACGCGTCGGCCTCCTGCAGCCACGCCTCGATCGGCCGGCGCCAGGCCGGCGCCCACCAACGCATGACGTAACCGAGCTCCTTGAAGCGCTTGCGGGCGTCGTGCAGGGCGGCATCATCGCGCGGATCGCCGGCGTGCGCGACGGCGACGCGGTCGGTCCCGTCGCGCGCGCCGGCCTCACGGTCGGGCACGCCAACGATGGCGGCCGCGGCGGCGGCCGCGTGGGCGCGCCGGTGCATGCGCCGCAGGCCGCGCCCGAGCGGCTCGAGGTCGCCGCCGGCGTCCCGGGCAGCGGCGTGCAGCAGCCGCAGGTCGTGCCGCGCGCCCTCCAGTGCGGCGG
>JAHYJQ010000329.1 GCA_019429025.1 Trueperaceae bacterium
CCGGCCGCCGCCAGCATCCGCGAGAGGCTCCAGAAGAACGCGCGGCGGCTGAGGACGGTCTCGCCGTGGAGCCCGTCTAGGAGCCCGCGCTCGGCGGCGTCGCTGCGGCAGCTGCCGTCGCCGCCGCAGTCGCAGGCGCCCGACGACCCGGCGGCCGTGTCGCACGAACCGCCGCAACCGCAGCCGCTGCTGGTGGCGTCGCTGCCTTCGAGGGCCGCAGCCGCCGTCTCGAGCCCGTTCAGGTCGACGCCGAGGAAGCGCCCGAGCTCGACTTGCTCGACCGCGGCCAGGCGATCGACGTGGGGGGTGCGTTCGTTCATGCCGCGCCCCCTACCCGCGCCGCAGGCGGCCGAGCGCGACGGCGATCACCAGGATCGCGACGGCGGCCACGACGAACCAGAGGACGATGTTGCCGGGCTCGATGCCGGGGCGCGAGACGGTGAGCTCGGGGGGGCTGAAGGGGGTCAGGCCCGCGAGGTAGGTCTCGACGTCCTTGTTGGCGGCGCCGAGGCCGATCTCGTCGTGGCAGCCGACCACCGACATGCTGTCGTCGCGGACCTGAACGCCACCCGGGTGGGCGTCGCTGGTAACCCACTCCCAGTTCGTCTGGCCGGGGTAGATGGCGATGCGGGTGGAGCCGGGGATGGCCGACCAGTTCGGGGCGTCGCCGACGAAGCGGTTCGCGGTGACGTCGGCGGGCGTGTCGAGGCCGACCGTGAAGGGCAGCGTCACCATGTGCCAGCGTCCGCCGGTGCCGAGCCGGTGCACGGCCACCGCCGCGTGGTAGGTGCGGCCGGGGACGAAGGCCTTGTCGGCCTGCGGGAAGCCGGTGTCGAGCGCACGGCTGAGCGTGACCTGCCACTGCCAGGTGCCGTCGGCGAGCGGGATCAGGACGCCGTCGGCCTCGATGGCGCCGCGGCTGTCGGTCGGCGTGCGCAGGAAGCGGCGCGGAAGCGTGTCGCCCTCCTGCCAGGCGTGGTCCGGGTCGAACTCGACCGCGTTGACGCCCGGGACGATGAAGGTGGGGCCGTCGGGCCCGTACTCCTGCGCCTGCAGGGCGTCCCAGGTGAGCGCCCGGAAGCCGGTGACCTCAGGGTCGAACATGTACCGCGGCAGGCCGGAGGCGGCGTTCGTGCCGTAGGGCGCCGTGCCGGGGCTGCTGTTGCGGTTCTCGAACACGTACTGGTTGTCGCTGTAGCCGATGGGGTTCGAGCGGGCCGAGCGCCAGTGCCACAGGTCGAGGAAGACGCCGGCGTCGAGCCGTTCGGCGTAGCGCTCGAGGTTCTCCAGGCTCATCGCGTCCCAGCCCGAGAACTCCCACCAGCCGGGGCCGGCGTCGCGCGACTGCGGCAGGTACTTCCCTTGCTCGTCGTGCCCGTAGATGTCGCCGAGCACCGGATGGGCCTCGACGTCGTCGTCGTCCGCGGCCGCATACATGTTGGGGGCCGCCAGGTCGTCGTGGCAGGTGACCCAACCGCCCTGGTTGGCGAACCCCTGGACGCTGCCGTCGTCGACCAGCATCGAGACGCGGTCCTCGTGCAGGCCGTGCGGCTCGGGTCCCACCGGCCCGCTGCCGGCCGATACCCAGGCGCCGTCCCGGTAGACCAGGTAGTCGTGGTAGTACGACGGCACCGGCGTGGGGAAGGTGTACTGGAAGTAGATGCGTTCGCCGTCGTGGGCCGCCTTGACGGTGACCTCTATGTGCGTCTCTTCCGGTTGCGCGATGCGGTTGGCCGGATCGGAGACGCCCGTCTCGCCGAAGTAGGCGTTCCACATGGCGACGCCGAGCGGCGCGTCGCCGGCCTGCGGCCTTGCGGTAGCCGAGGTGCGCGGGTCCGGCGCGGAGCTCGCCTGGCCGAACACGACGCTGGCCCACGACGCCGCCAGGATGGCGACGGTGGCGACGACTCCGACGAAGAGGTGGGTGGGGGTGGGTGACGGCCTCGGCATCGAGGGCCTCCTTGGCTGGGGTGGGAAGGCTGGACGAGCTGGGTTGCATGCGGTTCCGGGTCACGCCGTCGCGGGCGGACCGGTCGCGCGGGGCCGGCGTGGACTCATGCGGCCGCCCGGTCCCCGGTGATGATGGGGCCGGGCGAGGCCGAGCAGACGACGTCCGCGAGGGTGGTCTGCCGTAGGAAGAGGACCTGCGTGGAGCGGAAGTTGCGGCAGAACGCGTGGCCCGGGCAGGCCCGTTCGGAGCTGCAGGGGGCGTCGCTGAGCATGCAGCGTTCGGCGGTGAGCGGGTCGCCGAACGCGATGCACACGTCGTGCAGCGAGATCTCCCGGGCGGGTCGGGCGAGCCTGACGCCGCCGCCGGGCCCGCGCCGGGTCGCCACCAGCCGCTGCCGGGCCAGCCTGTGGATCACCTTGCCCACGGTGGGCGTCGGTAAGCCCGTGTGCCTGGCCACGTCCGCGACCGCCACGGTGCCATCGAGCTGGCTAGCGAGGAACGCGAGGGCGCGTACGGCTTGACCGGTGGTTGGGCTGAGCACCTGGGGCTCCCTGCGCGAGTTCGCGCTCGTGAAAAGACGCAAAGCTTATCGGCAACTCTTCAGTTGGGGTAGCGTAGGCGGCACTTCGTATGACGAATGTCCTTGGGTCGGCCTCGGGTCGCCGCCAGGCGGCCGCCCCTGGCCGTCGGCCACCTCCATTGCTTGCCGGGTCGCAGCGTGGGGCGGGCTGCCCGCGCCCTTGACGCCACGCCGGCCAACCCCTACGGTGCAGGCACGATGACCGAACTCGAGGGTTACCGCTACCGCGGCGCCCGGGCGCTGGTGCTGCTGCACGAACGCGAGCTGCGCGACTTCGTGGCCACCTGGCGGCGGGCCGTGGCCTGGGGCGTCACCCTGCCCCCCACCGACGACCCGGACTGCGCCTCGGCCGACGCCATGGCGCGGCACGTGCTGAGCGCGGCCGGGCGCTACATGGTCTGGCTCACGCAGCGCCTCGGGCTCCCCGACCCCGGCATCGCCGAGGCGCCGCCCGTCGAGGCGATCGGGGAGCGCGCCGAGGCCCACCTCGAGCACGTCCTCGAGCGCTGGCGCGCGCCGCTGCACGACGTGCCGGAGGCGCGCTTCGCCGAGGTCCATCGCTGGAACTGGGGCGAGGACTTCACCCTGGAGTCGATGCTCGAGCACGCGGTCGTGCACCCGATGCGGCACGCGCTGCAGCTCGAGGAGCTCATGAGCGACGGCTTCTGACCCGCCGTCGGCCTCGCCGCCCGCCGCCGTGTGCGCAGACGCACACGGCGGCATCGTCGCGGGCGTAGTATCTGCACCGTCGCGGCCGGCGTCGACCCGCCGGCGCGCGGAGGTCCCCCCTGTCCAGCCCCCTCGTCCTGGCCGCACGCGCGGTCGGTCGCTTCCTGCCTCGTCCCGCCGACTACCACCCCCGCGCCTGGCGCCAGGACC